>JBDUAY010000180.1:0-10757 GCA_040004415.1 Bacteroidota bacterium
GGCCCCCCCGCCATTTCTCGCCCGACATTCGTGATTTTTAGATCGCCCATCCCAAATAGTAGCCGAGGTTTGCAACCTCGGATCGCAAAAAAGGTTGCAAACCTCTTCTCCCCTAATTTCCCCAACAAATAAAAAAGCCGCTGGCAGGGCGAAAAACCGCCGGGTGGAGTTACACCTCAAATATTATTGATTTTATGTAGCATAATTTCTAAAGCAGTTCATTAAAATGGGCTGCTTTTTTTATGTTGCTTTGTTTCATACATTCACCATCCATAGCAATTTTATATAACTACGCCAAACACATTACAAAACCAGGTCCGTGCTTTTTAGGAGAACGGGATGTTACCGGGTTGGGCGAAGTGTAAATGGAACAGAAAATGAAAAATATTTTTTTAACACTTTCTTTTATTGTCACCGGTTTTACCAGTTTCACCCAGGTGCAGTCGCCGGATGAATTTCTCGGTTATACATTAGGAACGCATTATACCCCTCATTTCAAAATAGTTAATTACATGTATTATATCGCGGCACAGGTGCCGGGTATGGTTAAAGTAGAAAAGTATGGAGAAACAAACGAGGGCCGGCCGCTATTGCTGGTATACATAACATCAAACGAAAATTTCAGTAACCTTGAAAACATCCGGCAGAATAATTTACGGCTTGCCGGAGCCGCAGTCGATCGGGTAGCCGCCGTTGAGAAAACGCCCGTTATTGTATGGCTGAGTTATAATGTGCACGGTAATGAGCCTTCCTCGTCTGAAGCAGCGATGCTTACATTGTTTGAACTTGTTAATCCCGCAAATGCCGCTTCAACAGAATGGTTAAAAAATACCGTTGTTATACTTGATCCTTGTATCAATCCTGATGGACGTGACCGGTATGTAAACTGGCAAACCCAGGTACAGGGAAAAACGCCGGTTGCCAACCCCATTGCGCGGGAACACAGTGAACCGTGGCCCGGTGGGAGAACCAATCATTATAATTTTGATCTTAACCGTGACTGGGCATGGCAAACGCAAATAGAAACGCAGCAACGCTTAATAAAATACAACCAATGGCTTCCGCAGGTACATGTAGATTTTCATGAACAGGGATACAATCAACCTTATTATTTTGCACCTGCTGCGGAACCATTTCATGAGGTAATTACGCCCTGGCAGCGTGCATTCCAGGTTATGATAGGCAGAAATAATGCAAAACATTTTGATGCAAACGGATGGTTATATTTCACAAAAGAAAGGTTTGATCTTTTTTATCCGAGTTATGGAGATACGTATCCCATTTTCAGCGGCGCAATAGGAATGACTTTTGAGCAGGGTGGTCATAGCCGTGGAGGGCTTGCGGTAGTAAAAGACGATGGAGATACCCTTACGCTGCGCGATCGCCTGATACATCATTATACAACTGGGATGTCAACCATTGAAATTACGTCTCAAAATGCAGCAAAAGTTATTAAGGAATACCATACATATTTCACCTCTTCCATACAAACGCCGGGCGGAGAATTTAAAAGCTATATAATTAAATACGATGGCACAGACCGCATAGACAGGTTGAAAAAATTGCTGGATAAAAACATGATTGATTGGGGATATACGGGTGCGGGTAATTTCAATGGCATCAACTACCAAAGCGGAAAGGCAGAGCCGTTTAAAACGTCGCCCGGAGATATTGTGGTAAATACCAATCAATCAAAAAGCAATCTTATTAAAGTTCTTTTTGACAGAACAACCAAACTGAGTGATTCAGCTACATACGATATCACGGCATGGTCGCTGCCATTTGTATATGGGTTAAAAGCATTTGGGCTGAAAGAATTTACGTCCGGTTCGTCCAAAACAAACCCGTTTATTGAAACGGTGCCTGCTGCTACTAGCTTTGAAAACACGTATGCTTATGTAGTTAAATGGAATGGCTTGAACAGCGCCTGTTTCTTATCAGCCATGCTGAACAGCGGTATTAAAATGCGGTATGCAGAATTGCCTTTCAGGGTTGGTAACAATGATTTTGATAAAGGATCGCTTATCATTGCAAAGGCATCCAATTATGGTTCTGGAAAAGACCTTGAAGCGATTGTAAAAAATGCCGCTGCTAAAACTGGTGTGCAGGTGGCAGCGGTGCCTTCTGGTTTTGTGGATAAAGGTTTTGATATTGGGTCAGATCGGGTTAGGTTCATACACGCACCAAAAGTGGCATTGCTGGCAGGTAAAGAAGTTTCTTCTGGTGCGATGGGTGAAATCTGGCATTTTTTTGATCAGCAGCTTGGCTATCCAATCACATTAATAAATACAGATGATTTGGGAAGAATGGCGCCCGGTGACTTCAATGTGTTGATTATACCCGATGGTTATTACACCCTGTTTTCACAAAAAGAAAAAAATGATCAGCTGAAAGAATGGGTGCGCAAAGGCGGAAAAATTATTGCCCTGGAAAATGCTGCAGCGCAAATGAGCAAGACAGAATGGGGCTTTAAAATAAAAGGGGAAGACGATAAAAAAGATAAAGACGATGTAAAAAAAGAGGATTATAGTTTGCTTAAAAAATATGATAACCGGGAGAAAGAATATATTTCCAGTAGTATGCCCGGCTCTATTTTTAAAGTTGAACTTGATAATTCTCATCCGCTTGCATTCGGTTATACAGATAGTTATTACACGCTGAAACAGGATGATAATATTTATGAGTTCCTGAAAGATGGCTGGAATGTTGGCGTCATAAAAAAAGACAATTACGTTAGTGGCTTCACCGGCAATAAGTTGAAAGACAAATTGAAAGATGGAACCTTGTTTGGCGTAGTTGAGATGGGCAAGGGAAGCATTATCTTCCTGGCAGACGACCCAATTTTCCGCAGCTTTTGGGAAAACGGCAAGCTCCTGTTTTGCAATGCCGTTTTTTTGGTAGGAGAATAAAATAATAAAAAGAGAAAAATTATAAGCGGGGTTGGATCAATCCCGCTTTTGCATAATTTGCCGACCTTCGGATACACAAAATATTTGTATATGATGCGCTGGTGTTTATTAATGCTATTATATTTTTCGTTGCCAGCATGGGCCCAGAAGTTTTCTGCGGCTGATGTACGGCTGCTTAAATTATACGGCACCGGTTCTTTTTCAAATGAAGCACAGGTGAAGGCAGGTGTGCATGCTATTCAATCTTCACTAAAAGTGCAGCCAATTTGGCCAAAAAGAAAAGATGGTATTTGGTTGTTTGCTGAAAAAACGGATACCAGCCCTCACTACCAGTTGTGGCATTTTTATTTGCAGGATGATACGACGGTGCTTATGCAATTTCTTGATTTTAAAACCATACAGAAAGCACAGCAATTAAGCCAGGATATTAAACAGCAATCTGGTCTTTCACTCAATAACCTGCTGTTGCGCCGTGGTTGCGAACTCTATTGCAAAAAAAATAAATCAGGTTATACGGCAACTTCATCTGGTAAAGATTGTCTTGCAAACAAAGCAGCCATCGAATACATTACGTACAATATCTTGTTTACAAAAAATAGTATTGTGTGGCAGGAAACCGGTTTTGATAAAGATGAAAAACAATTTAACGCCGGCACCTGTAATTTTATTAAACAGGTAAACGCATTGAAATAAATATAAGGCATGAAGAAATTGTTATTGGTTTTAGTGTTTGGATGTAGTATATCGCGCCCATCTTTTTCCCAGGCGCCCCAGGTATTATCTTCATCAGATATTTTATTGGGCTTAAAAAAACTGGATGTGCTCGGCAGCGTTTTATATATTGGCGCACACCCGGATGACGAGAATACAAGATTGCTTGCCTGGCTGGCAAAGGAAAGGTTATACAGAACCGGGTATTTGTCTTTAACGAGAGGAGATGGCGGCCAAAATTTAATTGGCAATGAACAGGGAATAGAACTTGGCCTTATCCGCACGCAGGAATTGCTTGCTGCAAGAAGACTGGACGGAGCAGAACAATTTTTTAGCCGTGCCTATGATTTTGGGTTTTCCAAAAGCACGGAAGAAGCGTTAAAAAAGTGGGACAAAGAAAAAATATTAAGTGATGTAGTTTGGGTGATACGTAAGTTTCAGCCCGATGTAATTATTACCCGTTTTCCGCAGGATAGCAGGGCAGGCCATGGCCACCATTCAGCGTCTGCTGTACTGGCGGTTGAGGCATTTACCGCAGCTGCCGATCCAAGCAAGTTTCCTGAACAGCTTGCCTATGTAAAAACATGGCAGTCAAAAAGAATTCTTTGGAACACGTTCAATTTTGGTGGCACCAATACAACCAGCAATGATCAATATAAAGTAGACGTAGGTGTATTCAACCCTATACTTGGTAAAAGCTATGGCGAAATTGCCGCAGAAAGCCGTAGTCAGCACAAAAGCCAGGGTTTTGGTGTGCCACGCCAGCGTGGTGCCGCACTGGAATATTTTTCTGCCTGGAAAGGAGATGCGCCGCACAATGATTTAATGGAAGATGTTAATACAGGCTGGGGCCGTATAAAAGGCGGGGAAGCGATTCAGCAAAAACTGGATACCATATTTAAATCTTATTCTCTTTTCTATCCCGGTAAATCTGTAAAACAACTGGCAGCATTGTATGATCTGATCAATGCGCTGGAAGACGGTTACTGGAAACAGCAGAAATTAAAAGAGACGCAAAATCTTATTGAAGCCTGCAGCGGGTTATTTGCCGAAGTGACTACCGCAGATGCGCAGGTAGTACAAACGGATTCTATGAAACTCAGTTTTTCTTTAAATAACCGAAATGGCAATACCATCCGGCTAAAGAAAATTATGCTGAATGATTTTACACTGCGGTTAGATACAGCACTTATTTCTGATGAGAATTTTTATTATAATAAATCATTTTATGTATCGCCCGATTCGGCCTTGTCTCAGCCGTACTGGTTAAAAAATGAAATGAAAGAAGGTCATTTTGAAATAAATGATCAACAGCTGATTGGCTATGCAGAAAACCCGCCGGCCTGCGTGGCGCATTTTGTTTTGAATATAGAAGGACATGATTTTGATATCGCAAAACCAGTTAAACAAAAATATACAGATCCGGTAAAAGGAGAATTGTACCAGCCGGTTGTAATCGTTCCGCCGGTTGTTATTTCTCCCAATAAAAATTTATTGCTTTCATTTTCAGAGGCCCGGCAAAACATGCGGGTAACCGTTCGCGCAATGAAAGATATTATAAAACCGGTAGTACAAATAGTGGATGGCAAGGGCTGGCAAACAGAAATTATCGGTGGGGCAGGCATTGATACGCTCCGCAAAGGACAGGAAATGGATGTGGATGTATTGCTGAAACCTGTGCTGAAGGAAAGAGAAAATGGCAAACAGTCGTTTCAACTATCTGTATTGGCAGGTAAAGAAAAATATGCCAGCTGGATGAAGGTGATCAAATATGATCACATTCCCAATATTACTTATTTTAAAAAACCGGTATTCAATATTCTTACACTTGATCTTAAAACGGTTGGTAAAAAAATTGGTTACATTGAAGGCGCCGGCGATAATATTCCGGAAGCGTTACAGCTAATGGGGTATGAGGTTACCATATTAAATGATAACAACCTTGCCAACAGTAATCTTTCGGAGTATGATGCCATCATTACCGGTGTGCGCGCATATAATATCAAAGCATCGCTTGTTACGTACTATAATAAATTGATGAAATATGTTGAAAATGGCGGCAACCTCATTGTTCAATACAACACCTCAGACCAGGTAGGAAATGCAAAAGCCAGGATAGGTCCGTATCCATTTGCTATCACGAGAACCCGTGTAACAGATGAAAAAGCAGCGATCAAAATTTTGCAACCGGCACACGCGATATTAAATTATCCCAATAAGATTGCAGATACAGATTTTGATGGTTGGATACAGGAACGCAGCATTTATCATGCTGGTAACTGGGACAGTCATTATGAAACTATCTTTTCGATGCATGATGAAGGGGAACCCGGTGATGCAGGAAGTCTGGTAACCACAAAGTACGGTAAAGGGAATTTCACGTATACCGGATTGGTGTTTTTCAGGGAATTACCGGCAGGCGTGCCAGGCGCTTACCGATTACTGGCCAATTTAATTGCATTAAATCATAAAAAAGGATTTTAAGTATGGCAAATTCTTCAAGAAGGGAAATAGGTTTCGTTGTTGCCATCGTGCTCGGATTACTGCTCGGTATTTTTATTAAACGGGTGCGTGTTGGCTTACTGATAGGGCTTGTGCTGGGTTTAGCGGCCGTGGGTATGATAAGCGGCAGGCGTAAATAGTAAATAGTAACCAGTATTTAGTACATAATGTTGAGACAGCAGTAAAGTACAAAGTGCCGGATATTGCGATAATAAAAGTAACGATTAATTTTTTTATCGAAACAAAGGGTAATTATTCCAAATCAGGGATACTAAATGTTCTATACTGAATACGCAACATGAATACGCAGCAGGAAGATAAACCGCCTTTATTTGCCTCATGGAATGCATGGTATGTATTTGTGCTGGCAGTTCTCATTGTTCTCATTGTTCTGTTTACATTTTTTACCAATTATTTTTCATGAGTCGCGCCGATTGGATAGTACTTGCCATTACATTAACCGGTATAATAGCTTACGGCTTATATAAAAGCCGTACTACAAAAAATCTGGACGGATACTTTCTGAGTAACCGCAGCATGCCCTGGTATTTAGTGCTGCTGAGTATTATGGGTACACAGGCAAGTGCGGTTACTTTTTTATCGGCACCGGGCCAGGCGTATACAGACGGAATGCGTTTTGTACAATATTATTTCGGTCTTCCATTAGCCATGGTAATATTGTGTATTACATTCGTTCCTATTTTTCATAAACTCAAAGTGTATACAGCATACGAATACCTTGAAAATAGATTTGATCTTAAAACACGAACGCTTACTTCTTTTTTATTTTTATTGCAGCGTGGCGTATCAACTGGTATCAGCATTTACGCACCTGCTATTATTCTTTCTTCTTTATTAGGTTGGAATATTTACTGGACTAATATTTTTATGGGTGGCCTGCTCATTGTTTATACCGTAAGTGGTGGTGCAAAGGCGGTGGCGTATACACAGCAACTTCAAATGATTATCATTTTTGTGGGAATGTTTGTAGCGGCATATATGGTCGTGCATTTATTGCCGGCTGGTGTTGGTTTTATTGATGCGCTTAAAGTGGGCGGTAAAATGGGCAGGCTGAATGTGATTACCAGCGGTATAAATAAAAATGGATTTAACTGGAATGACAAATATAATATGTGGAGCGGACTGATTGGCGGATTTTTTCTGGCGCTATCTTATTTTGGAACCGATCAAAGCCAGGTGGGCCGCTATCTTACAGCAAAGAGTTTAACAGAAACACGCATCAGTTTATTAATGAATGGCCTTATAAAAGTGCCTATGCAATTTTGCATTTTATTGATTGGTGTACTGGTGTTTACTTTTTACCAGTTTAACCAGGCACCATTGTTTTTTAATAATGTACAGGTAAATAAAGTTGCCAATTCTTCTTACAAAGATTCTTTGCGACTGATGCAAATACAATATGATTTGCTTTCTAAAGAAAAAACAACTACCGTAGCCAGGTGGGTAAATGAAAATAAAAACAATGCTGATCAAAAAGTATCAGAAGCGAAATTGAAATTGCTCAATGAGCAAACGCAAAAAATACGGACAGATTTTAAAGGCCTGATCAGCAAAAGCGGAATAGGAGGAGATGGCAACGACACCAATTATATTTTTCTGCGTTTTGTAGTAGATTATTTACCAAAAGGGCTGATAGGTTTATTAATAGCCGTTATTTTTTTAGCCGCCTGGGGTAGCATTGCCGCGGCATTAAATTCTCTTGCATCATGTACGGTAATTGATATTCATAAGAAATTTATTAAAAAAGATTGTACAGAGCTGGCAGATTATAAAACATCCCGCTGGTATACATTTGCATGGGGCATCTTTTCAATTTTTATTGCCATGTTTGCTACCAATATGGGTAGTTTAATTGAAGCGGTGAATGTGCTGGGTTCTTTATTTTATGGTGTAACCCTGGGTGTGTTCTTAGTAGCGTTTTATTTGAAGCATGTAAAAGGCGACGCAATATTTATTAGCGCTGTAATTATAGAGGTAGGCATTTTATTGATGGGGTGGAAATCGCCCATTGCTTTTTTATGGTTGAATGCAATAGGCGCACTGGGTGTTGTTATGCTTGCATTAATCTTACAACCGTTCTTCAATAAAAAACCGGCAACTGTATAGCTGCCGGTTTGATTCGTTTAAAGGCTGATAAGTTGAAAGGTTGATAAAATTGGCAGGTTCCTCTTTCTATAACTGCCGGCTTACATTACTTCTCACGCCTTGCGGTAATTATTTCAACGAAGCAATCAGCTTCTCATTCAGTTTTACATAGTCATCGTTTTTTGCTGCTTTTGCTGCATCAATTCCTTTTAATGCAGTTGCTTTGGCATCTTCTTTTTTGCCAAGTTTAGACTGACAAACTGCCTTCTGGTAAAGAATAAAAAATGCATTTTTATTTTGTTCAAGCGCCTTGTCAAACCATGTAAGCGCCTGGTTCAGATCTTTACCATTCTCCATATAATACATTGCGGCATTATAATAAGGACGATTGTCTGTATTCATGATCTCACTGATCTGCTTGGTAACTTTTGTATCAATATCTGTAGTAATGGCAAAACTTACGGAGGTGTTCTCCCATAGCAATTGCAAATCGCAACTATTGGGTTTGATATTTACAAATTGCATGCTGAAGGTTTCTACCGGTTCTTTCAGCATCGCGGGTTTTACATTTAGCCTTACAACGTCTTCTTCTTTTTTATAAGCATCGGGCGATGTAACGTCAAGCTGTTTGGTAATAATTACGATCCAGTTTTCTTTATCAGGAATCGTTAGCAATCCATACTTGCCAGCTTTGATGGATGTTCCGCCAATTGTTACATCATCGCCAAAAGTTAATGTAGTAGCACTGTTGGCACCTGTGCGCCATATTACACCATAAGGCCTTACATCGCCAAAAATTTTGCGGTTTTTTATACCAGGGCGTGAGTAAGACAATTCTATGGAAGATAAACCAAAATCTTGTTTAATCGTTTGGCCGGGACTGGGCGAAGGAGTTCTGAGTGTTTGTGCCTGCAAGCTAAATACAGCAGAGCCCAAACATAAGGCGAGCAAAATCTTTTTCATGTTATATAGTTTTAGAGCGCAAAAATAAGGGAATATAAAAAAGAGAGCGTAATGTTTTTAACCAGCTGATGCCAGGTTAAAAAGCAATATCAATCGCCAAATCTGCAGCAATAAAATCAGAATTTTAACGTAACAGAAGCTTTTGCTTTCTTGCCTTTTAGCAATTTCCAGGGAGGGCCTTCCTTAATCAACCGTATCACCTCGTTGTCCAGTTGTCCGATCAGTGATTTATTTACGTTAAAATTTCCCAATGAACCTTTACTGTTCACTGTGAAGGAAATTATTACTTCACCATGAACGTCCCTCATTTCGCCAGGAACTTTTTTGTTTTTTTCCAGGTAGTGATTGTATTCATTCCAGCCTGCAACAGGCTCTGCATCTAAAATACGAATGGTTACATCTTTGGTTTGTGTAAGCGCATTTTTTTTCTTCGTTCCATAACCAACCACTACTTCATTGAGATTAATCAACGAAGGCTTTAATCTTATAACGTTGTGGTCGTCCTCAATGCTATTGGTAGTCAGTTCAAGATTTTGTGTTTCAAACCCCACAGAAGCTATGGATACCGTAAGGCTTGTATCTTTCGATTTAAAAGAAAAATAGCCTTTATCATTTGTTTGAGTAGCAATATTCAGATTAGGTATTTGTACCAAAGCGTTGGCAATTGGTTGGTTTGATTGATCAACTATCTGTCCATTAAATGTATTTGACAAATTATTTGTGCTGCCTGCCAATGGACTATAAAACGTTTTGTCATCACTCGTAGAAATGCCGGGGGCTTGTTTGCTTAATGCCGGCGCCATTTTTTGTTTTTTATCCGTGGTGGCCATAAGGGGCCGGCTGTCTTCCGATCTCAACCTGTTTTGCCTGCCACTGCTTAAAGTGTCAGACTTGACTAATGGGCTTGCAATATCTTTTCTAATTTCTGCTTCGGTTTTTCCGGCGCTCTTTTCCAATGCTTCTTTTTTATCAGCAACGGCGGGTGCAGCAGCAACAGACGAAGAATGGTCCACCGCCTTGTTTCTATCCACGACGCTTCGCCCGGTTGATATAACCGGATTTCTATTTCTATCTTTAACCGTTTGTTTTTTTTCTGTTACTGCAAGATCGCCGGCAACAATTGCTGTGTCAGTGTTGACAGAAGATTTCGTACTATCTGTTTTTACAAATGTTGGTGCCGGAGATTCTTTTTTTACATCTTCCGTCTTTGCAATGTTTTGTTGTTTTGATTTATTATTTATGGAGGTATATATCCATCCTGCACCAATAAACAGCAGCACAGCAGCAGCCACTTTCCACCAGGCGAATTTTATTACCGGCGCTGCTTTATTTTCTTCGTCTACCCTGGTCGCCAACCTCTTCTGCAAATCATTTACTTCATTTTGAATGGATGCGGGCCGTTGATTGCCATAAACTTCATAGCCCTCCATCGCATCAGCCAAAAATGGATCGTCCAGCGCTGCTTTTTCCATTGCATGCATCGCTGCAGGCGACAATTCGCCACGATGATATTTTTCAATATCAGCTGCTGAATAATTTATATGTTTAGTTTCTTCACTCATTATT
>JBDUAY010000586.1:0-3191 GCA_040004415.1 Bacteroidota bacterium
GCTGGAATCAACGGATAATAATATGTCAATATCGGGATTCTTCCGCAGGTCATATTCCCAGCGATACCATTCACTGGGGGCAGATTTAAAAGTGGCGGGCAAATGTTTTGTTGCAGGGTGCGCAGGGTCTTCTACCCTCAATACGGCAGATACCGGCCTCCAGGTATTGCTGACATAAGAACCTGCGCCTAAAAAAGTTTTGTGGTACCAATCCCAATCCATCGGGAAATCTGAGGGTGTGAGTGCAAAGCCGGCAAAATGAAACCCCATCCATGCGCCGCCATGTTCCATATATTGTTGAAATGCGGCCCGCTGCTCCTGCGCTTCCGGCCGGGTGTCTAAAAATAATACCACACGGTAGTTTGCAAGAAATGAAGCGTTGAGGTTATCCCAATTATTGGTTGAATCGTACACAAAATTATATTGCTTTGCCATTTTAGGAAACCAGCGATTGGCTTCATGTACAAAACTGATATGTGCCTGGTCTTCTTTTGCGGTGTAAAAAGCAATTACTTTAAATGCAGGTCTATTTTTTTGCCCGGCTGCATTGGCCAGGATAAAAAACAGGGTGATAAAAAAAACAGTTTTTAATAAATGCGTGGCACGTGTTTTCATTGCTTGATGGCTTTTATTAAAAATAAATTAAAGTAATGTAGTAAAAGACTATGCTGATTAATAGCTGCCCGATCTTCTTATTGCCTTCACAATTCTATCTGTGCGCCTGTTAGCGCGCGCGTTATTTAACGATACAACGGCCCATGCCGCTGCAGGGATCCAACCAACAATTGTTATTTGCAGTAACAGGCAAAGAATGCCGGTTAAGATGCGGCCCCTCAAAATAAAGGAAAGCCAGGGTAATAAAATTGCAAGAAGTGTCATAATTTGTTTTGCGTAAAATTATGCCGGGAGATACTATTTCCTGCAACGTGTTCGGTAAAAGGCTGATACCGCCGGGTGAAAACAAAGCGTTAATCGGCAAGCGGCTTTACCAGTATGTTTTTAAAATAAACGATGCTTTTCGGATCATGGCCTTGCAGCGCAAAAGTGCCGCTGGAGATCCTTCTTTGTTCGCGTCCGGCAGGCAGATTATCTGGCTCTGTATAATCTACGACTATTTTATCGTTGATCTTTATGGTAACTTTTTTGCCCTGCACTTTGATATATTCCGTAAACCATTCGTTGTCTTTTACGTAAACTTCTTTAACATCTTCTATGCCGTAGAGACTACCGGTTCTGCGCCAGTCTGTATGAGAATTGTTCACCTGTACTTCATATCCTTTTGCGGGCCATCCGTCCTGCTGAAAAGTAGTATGGAAATAAATACCTGAATTAGCGCCCGGCATTGTTTTTACGTCTGCTTTAAATTCAAAATTTTTAAATTCATGATTCATTACCTCTCCCTCATAAAATAAATGGGCCGTGTTGCCATGAACGATTATCATTCCGCTGTCGGCCGTAAAGGTGGCTGCATTATCACCCACCTTCCAGCCAGTAAGCGTTTTGCCATCAAACAAGGATAACCACTTGTCTGCATAGGGGTGTTTTGGAATTGAAAAAGAAAGAAGAAAAATGATAATGGCTGCACAGGAAAAATATTTTTTCATCGTCGTATGTATTAATGGTGAAATTATTTGCACTATGAATCTACAGCTTTTTGACAACATAAGATTAAGATTAGATTAAAGACACGCAGCATGATTGTTTTCATCGCTGAAATCTGCTGGTTAACCGATTAATTTATTTGTAATCCGCAATATTTATTTAGTTACATACTTATTGTGAAATAAGCAGGGGGCAACGTGACGGATTAAAACAATATTAAAAAATTTGCATCATCTAACTATTATCAATATACTAAGTCTTACACCGGTTAAAAGTAAATTAAACCTTTGTATCAATAATAAATAGCGGCAACAACTGTTTTATCATTGCGGTATACTTTTTTTGGACTCCCTATTACTCCTTGCCTGTGTCTCATTTTTATGGTGCTTGTTAAAAACATCACCATCAATATAGCAACTGCATCCTGTTTTTATTTTGGAAAATAATGTGTTGGAATATTTTAAATGCTAAACGCACAAACTATGATTCTACAATTATGCGGTTTATCAGGCGCAGGTAAATCTACACTGTCGGGGTTAGTTAAAAGTAAGTTAGAAACCTGTGGGATAGCGGCTGAAATAATAGATGGAGATGATTATCGAAAAATGCTTTGCCGCGATCTTGGTTTTTCCAAAGCAGATCGTTGTGAAAATATACGAAGGCTGGGTTTCGTTGCCAGTAAATTATCAGCGCACGGAATAGTAGCCATCATCTGTGCTATTAATCCATACAATGAAATTAGATCAGAACTGGTTAGCAGTTATAAAGATGTTCAAACTGTCTTTGTAGATTGTTGCATACCCACGTTAATAAAAAGGGATACCAAGGGCCTTTATAAGAAAGCGTTATTGCCGGAAGATCATCCTGAGAAGATATTTAATTTAACAGGAATCAATGATCCATTTGATAAGCCTTCAAATCCTGATCTTCACCTTCATACAAGTCTGAAACGGAAGGAAACCTGTGCAGAAGAACTTTTTTCTTTTATTGTGCAGCATCTGCAACTTGCTAATGGGTATGTTCAGTTAACAACCCGGCTGGCAGTATAAACAGCAAGTATAAATTGTTGGGAATGATTAAAAATAAGATTTTGGTAATTACCGGTATGCACCGATCCGGCACATCTCTAATAACCCAATGGTTAAATAAGTGCGGACTGCATGTTGGAGACGAATTAATGGGTGCAGCAACGGGTAATGATGAAGGCCATTTTGAAGATCTGGATTTTTTACATGCCCATCAGTCTATTTTAAAAGGACGGCGTATAACAGACGAAGGATATACAGCGCCCATTGGTCAGCTTTCTCACGAAGAAAAAGATATATTAAACAATATCATTTCTTATAAAAATAATTTTAATCAGCAGTGGGGATGGAAAGATCCACGTACCTGTTTGTTCCTGGATACTTACCGCCAGCTAATTCCAAATGCATTTTATTTTGTTGTATTGAGAGATCCCCAATCTGTGGTAAGTTCTCTCGTACTGCGCATATACAAACGAACAGTAAAAAAATACGCTTCACATACAGGCATGTCCAAATTTATATGGGAACATTTTAAGAGAAAAAGAAGAATGAATATGCTGCTTA
>JBDUAY010000587.1:0-3189 GCA_040004415.1 Bacteroidota bacterium
CCGGCAAACGGGTGGTTTCCTGGATGATGTTATTCATCCCTTATCGGCAGATATGATGACGGCAGAAGGGTCCTGTGGCAGTTATTCGGCGGTTCTTTGCAGGTTGCTGAACACAATAGGTTTTACTACCCGTTTTGCACAAATGAAAGTTGCCGGAAAATATGGAGGCCATATTATCGTGGAAGCAAAAACCAATCATGGCTGGGTAGTACTTGACCCAAGTTTTAATGTAAGTTTTACAAAACCAGGCGGGCCATTGGCGGGTTTTAATGATGTGTCTGCCAACTGGGCGCTATACACAAAACAATTACCTGCCGGATACAATCTTCTTTACAATTACCAGGCCGTACGCTATACCAACTGGAATAAAATCCCTGTTGTTATGCCCGCAATCAGAAAAGTATTGTCGCTGTTCCTAAGTGAAAAAGAGATCCGGGAAATTTCACTCAGAAATTACTTCCTTAATAAATACGAGGTATGCGGCAATATCCTGCTGCTTTTAATTTTTCCGTTATCTTTTATCATAATAATTAAAAAAACAGGGTACCGGTTTTCATTTAAATCCAAATTGCGCCGTATCAACTTGCAACTTGTAAATGATCAGCAAAGTCATGCCAGTGCGTAATAGCCAGTTTGTAATAATATTTTCATAGCCGGTAAAGGCTGCTACTACAGATATTCTTATCTTACTGTGGTGAACCAACGTTTTTATTCGCTCGATGTATTTCGCGGCGCCACCGTTGCGCTGATGATACTGGTAAACAACCCCGGTAGCTGGCAACATATTTACACGCCGCTGGAGCACGCGCCCTGGCATGGCTGCACCCCAACCGATTTGGTATTTCCATTTTTTCTTTTTGCGGTAGGCAATGCGCTGGCGTTTGTAATGCCTAAAATGGAGGCGGCTGGTACCAGTGTGTTCCTGAAAAAAGTTTTCAAAAGAGCCCTCCTCATTTTTGCCATCGGTCTTTTTCTAAACTGGTTTCCGTTTGTCAGCTGGAACGGCGATCACCTTGCATTGCGCCATTGGGTTAGCGTAGACAACCCGGAAAGTGGCGTACGCATTTTAGGTGTACTGCAGCGCATTGCCTTGTGCTATTTATTTGGTTCTTTGCTCATTTACTTTTTAAAACCCCGGCGTGCTTTTGTTGCCGCCGCTGTTTTGTTATTATCTTATTGGCTGCTATGCATGCTGGGCAACCCGGCAGATCCATATAGCATCACCGGATGGTTCGGCACAAACATCGATAAAAAAATATTGGGCGTTGCACATATGTACAAAGGTGAAGGCTTTGCGTTTGACCCGGAAGGATTGATGAGCACGATGCCTGCCATTACACAAGTTATTTTTGGATACCTCGCAGGAAGCTACATCCTACAAAAAGGGAAAACCTATGAAATGTGTACCGGTCTTTTTGTAGCGGCCGGCGTTTTGATATTTGCCGGCTTTTGCTGGCATATGGTTTTTCCCATCAATAAAAAAATATGGAGCAGCTCATTTGTACTCTACACCACCGGGTTGGCGATGTTTATTTTATCTATTCTTATATATCTTATTGAACTTCGTGGCCGCACCGGCAGCATCACAAAATTCTTTGACGTGTTTGGAAAAAATCCGTTGTTCATTTTTTTCCTGAGCGGATTTTTACCAAGAATACTGGCACTCCTGCGCTGGATCGATCATACCGGCCCGGATGGCAAACCTGTTTATACCAGTTTTCTTCCATCGTTGTATGATCATATCGCCAGTGCGCAACAGTGGTTAAACGACCATATTTTTAAAAACGTTACGGTTAACCTCAACAATAGTTCTTTATTGTATGCGCTGCTGATGATAAGTTTTTTCTGGTTCATTGCTTATTTGCTGGACAGGAAAAAGATTTATATAAAAGTGTAGGGAGAAAGCTGTTAGCTATTAGCTGTTAGTTATTAGCCATTCGTTAGCCCTGTATAAAAACGGTGTATGAACCCGCGTCAGTAATTATAAAATGGAATCAAAGCAATATATTTATCCTGTTCTGCTAAAAGCTTATCGCTAAAAGCTAATAGGTTACAGCTAAAAGCTTCCCTCCCCCATGATTAAAAAGTTTTTACAACGCATACTGAAAGCGCCTGTTACCAAACTGGCCAACAGCATTTCTTCTGCGCCGGTAAAAAAAGATGTTTTTGCATCGCTGGATATTGTGCTGAAAGAAGTACGTGCCGGCAATATAACAGAAGGGCCTATTCTTCCCTTCGACATAAACGCCGGGCGTTTTATCATTTTTTCTGATCAGCACAAAGGCGCACGCGACGATGCAGATGATTTCACATTGGCAGAAAAAAATTATACCACTGCCCTTGATCATTATTATACCAACGATTTTACTTTTATCAACCTGGGCGATTGTGAAGAACTATGGGAAAACACACCCGATGTTGTAATGAAATATAATAAAACAGTTTTACAATCGGAAACACGCTTTCTTTTGCAGAACCGCTACTACCGTGTGTTTGGCAATCATGACCTGGAATGGAAATATCCCTTTCAGCAGGCGCTTTATTTAAAGCCCGTATTTGGAAGTACGCTAAATGTTTATGAAGCAGTAGAATTGCAAACCCAATACAATAATAAAACCTACTCTATATTTCTTACCCACGGCCACCAGGGCGATAAAAGAAGCGATGGTAACCCGGTCAGTCAGTGGATTGTTGCCGCCATCTGGACACCCATCCAGCGTTTCCTGGATATTAATATCAATACCATTTCAGATTCTTCTGAACTGGTAGACGCCCACAATATTATTATGTACGAGTGGAGCACAACCCAAAAGCAACTTATTTTTATTTCTGGCCATACGCATAAACCTGTTTTTGCGTCCCTTGATCATATTGATTTGCTCACACATGAATTAAATATGGCAAAGCTTGCTGGTGATGAAACCGCTATTAAAAAATTTGAAACTGATTTGGCTACCTATTCAAAAGAATACGAAGGAAAAAAATTTGTAAAAAGCATGGCGTTTCCTTCCTACTTCAATACGGGCTGTTGTTGTTTTGATGATGGCGATATTTCAGGCATCGAAATAGAAGGTGGTCACATCCGTCTTATAAAATGGGAAACAAAAGATGGTGCGGCCCCCGCGCGGGTCGTGTGGCAGGAATCGCCATTGTCTTATATATTTGATCAGTTACCTGCTTGACCCCCGC
>JBDUAY010000181.1:0-10741 GCA_040004415.1 Bacteroidota bacterium
GAAGGGCTTCAATATCAGTAGCCGTTGGTGAAACCAATGGGCCGTTGGTGAAACCAATGGGCCGTTGGCAAAACCAATGGAACGTTTGCGAAACCAATGGAACGTTTGGCAAAACCAACCGGCGCGGATAAACCAAATTGCCCAAAATAAAACAATCCGCCAATTGGCAGATCGCTTTTGAAAATGTAAATCTTATCATTTTATTTTTTCTTCCAGAACTGCCGGAGATCTAACGTGTATGGATAAGCTACATTTGTTTCCGGTTCGGGCGCATCAGCCAAAAATGGCGTTCTGTTTTGTGTTACATAATGCATGGTGATATTGCCCACCGGCGCGGGACGCAATACATCCTGCGTATGTGAGGTAGTACCAAAACGGCTAAACCGTCTTGATTCCGCTTCATAACTATTTACCGGGAACGTATCATAATGCCTGCCGCCAGGATGTGCTACATAATACGTACACCCACCAATAGAACGGCTGTTCCAGGTATCAATAATATCAAAGGTAAGCGGCGTATCTACACCAATGGTGGGGTGCAAGGCTGATGGGGGTTGCCAGGCGCGGTAGCGGATGCCGCAAACAAACTCTTCTTTGGTCTCCGTTTCTCTTAATGGTACACGACTGCCATTGCATAATAATATATACCGTGTTCCATTGAACCCTTTCAGTTTTACTTGTATTCTTTCCAATGAGGAGTCAACAAAACGTGCAGTGCCGGTGCTGGACATTTCTTCTCCCAAAACATGCCACGGCTCAATACCCATACGAATTTCCATTTCAATACCTTGTAATTTAACGGTACCGTAATGTGGAAATCTAAATTCAAAGAATGGCTCAAACCAACTCATGTTAAATGGATATCCTGCATCATTTAAATCACTCACCACATCTTTTAAATCCTGGTGCACATAATGCGGCAGCATAAATTTATCGTGCAGTTCTGTTCCCCATCTTACCAATTTATGATGATATGGCTTCTTCCAGAATTTCGCAATGAGTGCGCGTATTAAAACCATTTGTACCAAACTCATTTGCTTGTGCGGTGGCATATCAAATGCACGAAATTCAAGGATACCTAACCTTCCCGACGAGGCATCCGGCGAATACATTTTATCAATACAAAATTCTGACCGGTGCGTATTGCCTGTTATATCAGTTAGCAAATGCCGGAAGATTCTATCAACAATCCAGAATGGAACAAAGCCATTTTGCGGCACCTGGTCAAAAGCAATTTCCATTTCATACAATTTCTCATCGCGGCCTTCATCGATACGCGGCGCCTGGCTTGTTGGACCGATAAACGCACTCGAAAATAAATACGACAGACCTGGATGATGCTGCCAATACGTAATCAAGCTGCGTAACACATCCGGCCTGCGCAACAGTGGGCTATCAGACGGCGTAGCACCACCAATGGTAATATGATTGCCACCACCTGTACCGGTGTGCCGGCCATCCAGCATAAATTTTTCTGTTGCCAACCGCGATAAAAATGCCTGATCATACAATGTGTCAATGTTATGAACCAGTTCCTTCCATGTGTTCGACGGATGAATGTTTACTTCAATTACACCCGGATCAGGCGATACCACCAAACGTTCTATTCGGTAATCTCTTGGTGGTTCATACCCTTCAATGCGTACGGGAATATCTAATTTTTCTGCAGTAGATTCTATAGATGCAACCATGTCAAGGTAATGCTCCAAATAATCCATGGGTGGCAGAAATATATAAATAATACCCTCTCTTGCTTCTACACACAAAGCAGTTTTAATAACGGGAATATCATATAACGGTTTTATTTCTTTCTCCTCTGTTGCAGGCTTCTTTTTTTCAGGTTTTGTATTTTTATCAAAAGCAGATTCCTTTTTTTCAACGGCAGGCTGCTGGTGCAGTACCAATTTCTGTTTAGATTCAGGATGGGTTGTTACCAGCCCATACCTGCTTACAATAGTTTCATCATAGTGCTCCAATGCGGGCAATTCATCAAATAAGCTGCGTTCTATTTTTTGCGGCTCATCAGATTTGGCAATCGCTGCCAGCGATTCCAGCGGCAAACGTAAACCTATTGGCGAATTGCCTGGCACCAGGAATAAATGTTCTCTCTTAAATATCCATTTATTACTTTGCCATGTATCGTTCTCGTAGTTCCATTTCAGTGGCAATACGTACCCAGCCGGCTTTTCCAGGCCCCTGTCAAGCAACTGAGATAAAGTTCTCCGTTCAACCGGATCTTTTAAGCTTGATTTTAAAGGATCAATATTAGCAGGCAATTTTCCTTCGGTCCATAAAAAATAAAAAATGTCTTCATATGCAGCGCTGGTCATTTCCTCGCTCACCGCTAAATGTTTAGCCAATTCTTTTATAAAAGCCGCTGCATGTTCATCCGTATATTCTTTTTCAATTTTCTCGTGCGCAATCAGCTTAATATTTTTCCAGACAGGATAATTATCTTTTCTCCAGAACAGCCCATATTGCCAGCGCGGCAACGGTTCACCGGGATACCATTTTCCCTGTCCGTAATGTATCATTCCACCCGGGCCGAACTTATCACGCAAGCGAAATATTAAATCATGCGATAACGCGCGTTTCAATTTACCATCAGCAGTTGTGTTCCACTCATCCCCTTCCATATCATCAATAGAAACAAAAGTTGGTTCACCACCCATCGTCATGCGCACATCACCATGTTCCAAATCTTTATCAACCAATAAACCAGTCGCGTTAATGGCGGAATACTGTTCATCTGTGTACGGTTTGGTAACCCGCGGGTCTTCATGTATGCGCGTAACAGTATTGCTGAAAGTAAAAGTGGTTTCGCATTTATCGGTGGCGCCCACAACCGGGGCCGCGCTTCCATAATCGGGTGTGCATGCCAGTGGTATATGTCCTTCACTTGCAAAAAGTCCGGAAGTTGGATCGAGCCCGATCCATCCGGCTCCGGGAATATACACTTCGGTCCAGGCATGCAAATCAGTAAAATCTTTTTCAGGACCTGAAGGCCCATCGAGTGATTTTACATCTGCGGTTAGCTGTACCAGGTAGCCTGATACAAAACGCGCTGCCAATCCGAGGTGACGAAAAACCTGTACCAGCAGCCAGGCAGAATCGCGGCACGAACCCAATGCTTTGCCAAGCGTTTCCTCGCATGTTTGCACGCCAACTTCCATGCGAATGGAATAGTTAATGTCTTTATTTAATTTTTGATTGATGTAAACAAGAAAATCATTAATCGTTTTTTTTGATTTGTCAACGCCTTCCAGCCACCTGGTAAGCAATGGGCCTTTTTCTTTTATTTCCAGGTAAGGAACAAGTTCTTTTGGCAGCTCACCCTTGTATTCAAATGGAAAATTTTCTGCATACGCTTCCACAAAAAAATCGAACGGATTAATCACGACCATATTGGCGATCACTTCTACTTCTACAGAGAGTTCTTTTGTTTTCTCCGGAAACACGACCCGTGCCTGGTAATTGCCAAAAGGATCCTGTTGCCAGTTAATGAAATGATCTTTCGGTGTTATTATAAAAGAATATGCTTCTATATTGGTACGTGAATGTACTGCGGGCCGCAAACGAAAAATATGCGGGGAAAGCGATACCAGCCGGTCGTAACTATAGGTCGTTTTATGATTGATTGCAACGCGTATTGCCATAAATAAAAAATATAAAATTATGCAGGGAATGATGATTGGGGGCAAGTCGTTGGTGATAAATATAAGGCTTTTTACGAAATGAAAATTTAATGATTAAGCGCAAGCCGTCTTGCCTTTATTTAATACAAAAATCTTTATCTTACCATTTCAATAAATGAAATACTGTGAATATAAAATTCCGCCTGATTGTTTTAAATTTTTTAGAATTTTTTGTATGGGGAGCCTGGTTGATATCGCTGGGCGGCTACCTGTTTTCTCTGGGTTTTACAGGCGTTCAGATTGGCAGCATTTATGGAACAATGGGGGTTGCTTCTTTATTTGCACCGGCTTTGCTGGGTATTGTGGCCGATCGCTGGATAAATGCCGAACGGGTGCTGGGATTATGCCATATAGCAGGTTCATTCTTATTAATATGGGCATCTACCGTGCACGATTACAAAACCATGTATATTGTTATGCTGCTGAATTCTGCTGTGTACATGCCCACCATCGCACTGAATAATACGGTTTCTTATATTGCCCTGGAGAAAAAAGGATACGATATCGTAACTATTTTTCCGCCCATACGCGTATGGGGTACCGTTGGCTTTATATGCGCCATGTGGGTAGTTGATTTGTGCCACTGGACACAAAGTCCCATGCAATTTTATGTAAGTTCTGCCGCAGCCGTTTTAATGGGTCTTTATTCTTTTACAATTACTAAATGCCCGCCTGCTAAAACAAATGAAAAAAAGAGCCTTGCTTCTTCGCTTGGTCTCGATGCATTCATTTTATTCAAACAAAAAAAGATGGTTATATTTTTTGTATTTGCGATGTTACTCGGCGCTGCTTTGCAAATCACCAATACATTCGGATTACCATTTTTGAATGATTTTAACAGCACTTACCCCGATTCGTTCGCTGTAAAGCACCCAAACCTCCTGTCCTCGGTGGCGCAGATTTCTGAAACGCTGTTTATTCTTACGATACCTTTCTTTTTACAAAGATTTGGCATTAAAAAAGTAATGCTGATGAGCATATTTGCCTGGGTATTTCGCTTTGGATTATTTGGCGTTGGCAATCCCGGTACAGGCCTGCCGTTGCTGGTTTTGTCAATGATAGTGTATGGAATGGCATTTGACTTCTTTAATATTTCAGGGTCTCTTTTTGTAGAACGCGAAGCCGATTTAAAAATACGCGCAAGTGCGCAGGGGTTATTCATGCTGATGACAAACGGACTCGGCGCTTTCTTTGGCGGATTATTAAGTGGATGGGTGGTTGATCATTTTACAAGGGTAGTAAATGGCGCAAGTGTGCGTGATTGGCCGAGCATCTGGTTTACGTTTGCAGCTTATGCATTGGTGCTGGGAATATTTTTTCCACTTGTTTTTAAATATAAACACGACCCGTTAAAATTGGCAACCGCAACACACTAAGAGGATTGCTGATTTTGTTCCTGGAAGTTCGGCGCAGGGCTTTAAGAATATTAGCAATCCACCAAAAGGAAGCCAGGTTTTGATTTCCATTGACTTGAATTACCACGGGTTGAAAACTGACTTCCTGTAACATGCTGATGAAAATTGGAACCATCGTTGTAAAACGAATTCCTGATTTTGTGATTGAAATGTACGTGCTATGAAGTTAGGTCCTGTAAATAGTGTTCTCCCAATGTAAAATTTCTTTTTAGTTAACAGGCAGGCATTACCGCATAAGCTGGTATGAAAATAAAAAACCTGTTACTTAAAAAATAACAGGCTAAAAACACGGCTGCCTATTTATTTAACGGCTGCTGCAACAGCCGTTGGTACTGCATGATCGTTTTCTACCGTACTGGCAGATACGCCAATGGCGCCGGTAACGTCACCCGCTTCATTCTTATCATGACACCACCGGGAAAAGTAATTAATCCGCCGGTGGGATGTTCAATATTTACACAACGACTGGCCGGGTTGCACAGCGGCTTTTAATTCCGCTGCTTTCTTTTTAGCGGCTTCTGCTGCCTTTGCTAATGTTTAAAATTCAAATATCTTTTTCGAAATGTTTACAAGATGGTAAAATTAGCTTGTTACACCATAATAAAGCCCATGTTGGCACCTGTAATTACCTGAAGTAACAGTTTGGCACACAAATAGAATTAGTATATAATGAAATAACTATATTTATTAAAATTTATTCAATGAGAACTTTCCTACTCTTACCGATTATTGTCCTTGCCTGCCTGTTCAGTTTTAACGCTGGCGCGCAAGATCAAACGCAATCGCCACAAGATCAACCCGAGCAACTGAACTTGCCCGGCGATAACCTGAATCTTTATGCAGTGATGAAACTTTTCCAGGAATCTCCAACGCTGGAAGAATTCGAAAAAAAATTAAATGATCAATCATTAAAAGTTAACAATCTCGATCTTGACGGCGACAACAAGATTGATTATATTAAAGTAGTAGATAATGTGGATGGAGACACACATAACATTGCATTAAAAGTAGATGTTAATAAAAGTGAAGACCAGGATGTTGCTGTCTTTGTCGTAAAAAAAGACAGGAACGGACAGGTAGCAATTCAGTTGATTGGCGATGAAGCTTTATATGGTAAAGACTATATTATAGAGCCAAATACAGGTTCATCTACACCAACACCAAATCCTGGATATGCGGGTGATCAGCCGCCACCTCCTCCGCCGGTTGATGAAGAGCAAATGGCCTATGCGTCTTCATGGCCGGTTGTACAGTTCATATATGTACCTACATACAATCCGTGGCGCTCGCCCTGGCGCTGGGGATACTACCCTTCGTACTGGCAGCCCTGGACACCTTTTTTCTGGCATGAGTACTATGGATATCAGTATCACTGGGATTATTATTACCGTGCGCATTACCGTTATACACCCGTTTACCGTTTTCCAGCCTGGCGGGATCGTTACTATGGCGGAGGATTCAGATCAAGATCCACATTTGTAGAAGTAAGATATAATCGGGGAGATTACAGGCAAACATATACAAGGCCCGATCTTGCAAACCGTGGTGCGGATTTATTCAGACGGGATCATCCTTCGGCACCACATGTTAACAGGCCATTGCCCAGGTTTGATAACAATAATAATAACAGGCCAATCGTAAGCCGGCCCAACCGTGACAATAACAGACCTGGTAATAATAACAGGCCCGGTGGCGACAGATCCAACAATGAAAATGGGAACCGTTTTCCGAACAGGCCCGCTGATGGCAACAATGCTAACAGGCCGGTAACAAGGCCCGGTGATGGAAATAATAACAGCAGGCCAACGAGACCAGCTGATGGAAATAACAATGCTGGCAGACCTATCAATACCAATCCGGGTAATGGGAATAATACACCTGACCGACCTGTAACGAGACCAGCTGATGGAAACAATACGCATGTCAGGCCCATCAATCCAAATCCGGGTAACGGAAATAATACGCCTAACAGGCCAATAACAAGACCGGTAAATCCAACCCCGGTTAACGGAAATAATCAGCAACCCAGGCCTGTATTAAGACCTGTGAATCCGAACCCAAATAATGGCAATAACCGCCAGCAAAGCAGACCTGTAATAAGACCTGCAGCGCCCGCGCCAAGACCACAGGAAAACAGGCAACCGCAGAGCAGACCTGCAGACAGGCCGGCAAGAGATCACAACGGAAAATAAATTTGCAGAAATAAATTTGAGAAAAGCTGATCTAAAAGATCAGCTTTTTTTATACCCGCTATCGAAACCCATGCCCACATTCTTCGCCCGGCAAACTAGCAATGCCGGCGTTTTTCAGTCTGCTTCTATAAGTAATATATATTTTTTGTTTCGAAAAACGTCACGATAAGTTGCCAGCATCCAACCTGGTTTTTAAAAAAATTACCACAAAGTGGTATTTGTGCAGATTTTAATGTTACCTACTTTGTCCCTGAATTCAACCGCATGGTCTGATTTTATACAAAAATCCGGCAGTTGCCTTCGACATAATCTCCGTACAGCCTGGTAACAGCAAGCAGGTTTTATTCTACTTTATTTACACATTATTTTTTAATTATTAAACCATTAATTATTATGGCAAAGTTAAACAAAGCATCTGCTCAACCATTCAGAATGGGCTGGTTACCTGATCTTCCCGATGCAAGAGATTTTCAGTATGCAGCACCATTAAAGGTAATGATGAAATTACCATCAAAAACAGATTTACGAAGCAAATGCCCGCCCGTTTATAACCAGGGCCATTTGGGCAGTTGTACTGCAAATGCCTTGTCTGGTGCATTTCAATATGGTCAGAAAAAACAAGGTAAAGCAACTTTTATGCCCGCCAGGCTTTTTTTATATTACAATGAACGGGTATTAATTAATACAACAGCATCAGACAGCGGCGCATACATCCGCGATGGTATCAAATCATTAAATGTTGATGGAATTTGCAAAGAAACATTATGGCCTTATAATGAAAGCCAGTTTGCAGTAAAACCAAATGCAGCCTGCTATAAAGAAGCCCTGCAAAGCCAGATTCTTTCGTATCAGCGTTTAACCAACAGTATTAATACATTAAAAGGATGCCTTGCAGACGGATATCCATTTGTATTTGGCTTTACCGTGTATGATAGTTTTATGACTGCAAAAGTTGCCAAAAGCGGTATCATGCCTATGCCCGATTATTCCAAAGAAAAAGTTGTTGGTGGTCATGCAGTAATGGGTGCCGGTTATGATGATTCCAAACAAGCATTTTTAATCCGTAACTCATGGGGTAAGGGTTGGGGCATCGGCGGTTACTTCTGGATGCCATACGCATACGCAACAAGTACTGTTGCCAATGACTTTTGGACAATCAGGACGGTTGAATAATCAGCAAAAACGATTGCATGTAAAATCATCTTACCTAATTTAAAATGAAAAAAAATGGCATCTTTAAAGTTGACTGACCTGAGAACATTCCTCAAGAATAATAAAATCTCCTGGTCAATACCAGATAGTTTCAAAATTTCTTCGCTGGTAACGTACCATTTGGGAGGAGACCCTGCGCATTTGCTTCCCGCTACAAAAGCACCAAAACTTGATTTGAAAAAAATCATTGATGGAAAAACAGGAAATCCTTATTTACTGGAAAGACGCAAGGCACTTGGATTTGTAAAGAAAGCGCCGCTAAAAGTTAAAAAAGGTGACCCTCCGGAAACGCTTAATATTAAACCTGGTTTTCTGAACGAGGTGATCCTGCCAAAATTATCTGTGTCGGTAGACTGGCGAAACCGCTGGGGAACGAACTGGATCACAAAACCAAAAGATCAGGGCGGTTGCGAATCATGTTGGGTGTTCAGCGCTGTAGGCGTTGTGGAAAGTATGGTGCGTATTGAACATTGCGTATGGTCCAAAAGATCAGAAGGAGATGTGCACGATGGCCTGGGTGCTGTTTGTGGCACTACCGGCGACCCCTCCAGGGCATTTACGTGGATGGAATCCAACGGTGTTGCAGATCCTGCCTGCTACCCGTACAGCACCAGCGGAACACCTTATCATCCTACTGCAGACCGCAATGGCAGAACGGTAAAGATACCGGTACACACCACTTTTGGAAATACCAATGATCAAAAAATCTGGCTGGATACAGTAGGGCCAATTACTTTATGTTTTGATGTATGGACCGACTTTGATGTTTATTGGAATGCTGGCGCCAACGGTGTTTACCGCAAAACAAATGCGCCAAACGTTACGCTAAGAGGCAGTCATTGCGTTGTGGCAGTTGGCTATGATAACACACAAAGCTGCTGGATTTGTAAGAATTCCTGGGGCAATGGTGGCGCAGCAGGTTATTTTAAGATTGGCTACGGACAGGTTAATTGTGACTACTATTCTAAATATGGTGTAAAGATTACAAACCCTGATCCATGGACAAAAAGACGCCTGCACAATGGTAATATTATTGAAAGCGGCAATGGAGCGATGCACAGAAATTTTGAAATACTCGCTTCATTTGGCAGTTCGATGAAACATTGGTGGAGAGATGGTTCTTCACTGGGATGGGGTGCTGGGCCCGTTATGGCAAATGATGTGATGACTTGTCCTACTTTAACCAGCACCACCTACAACCGCAACTTTGAATGTGTGTATATGACTACCACCAGGAGGCTTCATCATTGGTATTATAACCAGGCTACCAATAACTGGAACGATGGCGGCGTTTTTGGACCAATAGATACCTGGGGCGTTCCTGGTTTCATACAGGGAAGTTATAATGCACCGGGAAATTTTGAAGTGGTAGTGCGTACTACAGACGGAAGACTAAACCATTGGTGGAGGGATGGCGGCGGATGGCATGATGGCGGAAGATTTGGCGCGGGCATTTCACTCAGCGGCGCTACACTTGTACAAACACAATATGGCGTAAATGGAAATCTTGAACTGGTTGCGGTAAATACAGCCGGACAAATGCAACATTTCTGGCGCGATGATGACCATGGTTTTGTTTGGCATGCCGGTGTAACCTTTGGCAGCGCAATTTATTCTGTACCTGTAATGATTGAAGGACAATATGGTGCGGGCAATGAAGATGCCATTGGCAATTATGAACTATGTGTTGCCGTTGGGGGTGCCGTACAACATTGGTGGCGCGATAATGCAGGTGGAACCGGCTGGCACAACAGTGCAACATTCGGCAGCAACGTAAGAACGGTTGCGGGTTTGGTTGAAGGAAGCTATGGTTTTGATCTTGAAGTTATTGTAATAACCAATAATAGCCAGTTACAGCATTACTGGAGAGATGGCGCAGGCTGGCACGCTGGTCCGATCTTTGGAAATGTATAGTATATATTTGCTTTTAAAATCCTGTTGGTAATAATACCAGGTGAGATGCAGTGCATTTTTATTATTAGCAGCAGGATTTTTCATTTTGGAAAATAAGCAATATGGATACTGTAAATTTAAAAAAAGGAAAAACATTTGTGCTTGAATTAAAAGGCCTCGCCTCTGCGGGCTTTATGTGGCAATATACTGTTGATAACAAAGACCTGGTCTCCATAAAAGTTGATTATAAATTACCAGAACCGCTCAGCCCGAAGAATATGGGCGCCAGCGCAAATGAAATTTTCACGATTACAGCGCTGCAGAAAGGCGAAGC
>JBDUAY010000588.1:0-3187 GCA_040004415.1 Bacteroidota bacterium
TAAAATCTCCGGTACTGTTAATTTCAAAAAACAATTGCAGCATTCCAAACAAGGTACCCAGGAAGCCAAACATGGGTGCAATACCATAAACAAGTGTCAAAACAGAGAGGTTGCGTTCCATTTTATAAATCTCCAGTTTACCAACGCTTTCCATGCTTTTTTCGATCGCATCAATTGGTTTACCAATGCGCTGTAAGCCTTTATCAATCATGCGCGCCACAGCATTATCGGTATTTTTAGCAAGAGAGCGCGCTGCTGTCACATTACCGCTGAGGATATTGTCGCGAATCATATTCATGAAATTTGCGTCAATCTTGCTGGCCTTATTAATCGCGATAAGTCGCTCGAAGAAAAAGAAAATAGCGAGTGCAAGCAACAACGCCAGCGGAATCATAATAATTCCACCTTTTATCAGCAGATCCATTAAATTCATTTTAGCTGCGGAAGAGGCGCCGGTCTGCTGGGCAGCATAAATAGAATCCATGATATGCCTTGCAATTGCAGTGTCCCTGATCTGGAGAAGAAATAAATTCATGGGAGTTTTACTTTTAACTTACAAATGTAGCGTGTAATACAATTCATATGCCGCGCCACTGGTGAACGGTGAAAGTAGTATGATTATTTCTTTAAACGCTGCTTCAGATCAATAGCTTAACATTTTGTATAGAAATGTCTGAACCGGGATGTAACGGATTGATTGGATACGTTTTTCAAATTAATCTGCCAATCTGCGGCAAAACCCTGTTTATTCAGGGCAGGGGTTTCACTGGCCAAATAAAATGAAAATCATAACAAATCCTGGCAATCCTGAAAATCTTCGTCTTGTATCATTACTTACGCACCGCTCTGTTTCACCATCATCGCCTGTATCTGCTTCATGGTTTTTTCCATTCCATCTGCGCTGCCATCCAAAAAGATAACATTTCCTTTGCCAAGTTCTGCAAAGTTTTTAATGGCTTCCGTCCACATACTGAAGAGAATTACATTGGTATCTAAATTGGCCTGCTTCATTTGTTCAGCCGCCTGACTCATACCTTTGGCTACCTCTTCCCGGAAGAGCGCGACACCCTGTCCGCGCAATTGCGCAGCCTGCCGTTCTGCTTCCGCGGCAATTTTTATGGCATTACCTTCTGCTTCTGCAAATTTTGTTTTGGTAATCAGTAAGGCCTGTCCTTCATTTTCAGCTGCTGCTTTCAGGTTACTGCTGGCCACTACTTTACTCATGCTGTCGATAATGGCCTGGTCGAACGTAATATCATTGATCTGCAGATCAAGCAGGTGGTATCCCCATTCTTCCAGCGAATGATCGATCTGATCTTTTACAAACTCAACAATTTCTTTTCGTAGTCCTAAGATTTCAGCCTGTCTTTTGGTAGCGACAAATGCGCGGATGCTGCCTTCGATGGTACGTGTGAGCGCCTGCATCAAATCGCGATCGCTGATGAATTTAAACGCCACCCGCATAATGGTTGCTTCATCTGCGTTTTGTACTGCATAGAGCAACATGCTTTTAAAATATACATTGGCCTGGTCGGCTGTTACGGCCTGGAATTCCAGTTCTACCGATCGGTTTTGGATACTGATTCGTTTAGCAACAATTTCCAGGAAAGGAATTTTCCAATTTAACCCCGGTCTTAATATGCGCCGGAATTTTCCAAACATGGTAATTACATTTATAAAACCCTGGTTAACGGTTACTGCCCCGCTAAAAATAAAAAGTAGCAGCAGGATTACCCACCAGTAGTGCGTCAATATATCAGGCATAGCATGTAGTTTATGCGCTGAAGTTAAGTGATTTTTATGGTACGTGCAGATGAGCTTTGATTGGGCGACGGTTGCGACGCTCCGGTCATCTTTATATCATTGTGGATCGCTCATCAAATAGATATAGTCATTATCTCAATATTTTTAGCGCGTGGCTTCGCCCAACGCTGACATGTTGCGCGCTTTCTTCGCTTAATGCGGGTGTTTCATTCCATATTTTTGTTTATCTTTTCTGAAATATTCCGGATGTCAAAATCACGGCGATTCTTATTGGGCATACTATCTATGCTCCCATTGCTGTTATTCCTGGGTTATATGATCATCTTCTTCAGTTTTTTTATAACTATTTTTAAACATGCACAACCGGAAGATATATTAACGGAAATGATACTGGCACATATTGGCTGGATAATAGGAATTGCTCTCCTCATGGCATTTAGTATGCTGGGCTTACTCATATATTTTATCATTCATGTAATAAATAATAAATTAGTTGATGGAACGGAACAAATTGTTTGGGTACTTGTTTTTATTTTTGCCGGCATGATTGGCTTTCCTGTTTATTGGTACATGCGGATTTGGAAAGAAGCGGGAAGCACGGTGTCCAATGTCTGATCTGTCATATTTACATGTTAATGATTATAAAAATAGTCCTGGCAACATAACTTGTTTACAATAAAACAACATACCATGCAAAAAATATATTTACTGATTCTTTTAATATTTATTGCGCAATTGTCGCACGCACAAAAAGCCGTGCCTATTTTTAACAGTAAAGATCTTACGGGGTGGACGATTAACGGAACAGAGCTGTGGTATGTTGACAGCAGCCACCAGCTGGTATGCGAAAGCGGTCCGGATAAACAATATGGTTACCTGTCGACTAAAAAGAATTATAAAAATTTTATTCTTACCCTGCAGTTTAAACAGGAAGCCAATGGTAATAGTGGTGTCTTTTTTCGTTCGTCTATTGAAGGTGTAAAAATAAGTGGCTGGCAGGTTGAAGTGGCCCCTGCAAATTTGCATACGGGTGGAATTTATGAATCTTATGGCCGTGGATGGCTGATACAACCGACACCAGAAGGGGAAGCACAACTAAAACAAGGTGAATGGAACACCATGAAAATAAAAGTAGTGAATGACGAAACCACCACCTGGCTCAACGGCAAACAAATTGTGTACCTGAAAGATGAAAAAATTGGCCGGGGTGTGGGTTTTATTGCATTGCAAATTCACGATGGCGGCGGCATCAAAGTAAGATGGAAGAATTTGACAATTGTGGAGTTGAAATAAGGCGTGCGTGATAATCTAAACACCAGAAAAGCCCGGAGCTTTGATATCAGTAGCCCCGGATGCAACTTCTACTGATATTTCCATTGGTTTCACCAACGGTTACTGAGATGTAAGTCCTTCGGACTAATGT
>JBDUAY010000589.1:0-3183 GCA_040004415.1 Bacteroidota bacterium
TATTGAAAAGATTGGCCATGCTTACCGGGGCAATAGGAAAATCAACAGGTAAGATATTTATATCAGCCAGCGGCAAAAACCTGGAAACTGAAGAAGAAACCACGCTTCCCTTCCTGCCTCCTGCGGCCTTTTTGAAAAATATAAAAGACCTGAAAAATTACTGAAAAGAATAAATGCGGATATCGCGTGAAATAATCTATACAACAATTCTTTTACAGGCAATCGAATACAGCGCTAATGCGCAAAAGGGGCACGGCCCGTTCGCCTCAGTTAAAGGGGATAGAAGGGAAATTAGAGGGATTTTCAATTTCAATGAGTGCCCCCATTGCCGCAACATCATGATCTGTCCAATATAATTCCTTATCCTCGACTTTATACCAGCCGTCGGCCATTTGTTCAATGGTGATCGTTTTTTTTCCCGCAACACTTACTCTATAGCTATGGCCTTCACCAATAATACTGACTGGCTGGTCTTTATATTGTATGATGAACTGGGTCATACTGTTAAGGTATCAGATGCTTCCAGTTTATTGTCTTTTGAAAACTTATCCCGTTGCAACTGGAATTTTTCAAGCAGTGAGGTAATATCCGTTATTCCCTTGTCCACGCTTTCATGAAGATCAGGTAAGGACTGATCAAGCAACTGCACGCCGAGATTTATATTTTCGGCCTCGACCTGCGAGATTTTTTTTAATACGGATGTCTGGCTGCTTTTAACGTCTTCCAGTTCACGCAATATCTTATCCATCATCTCTAATTTTTGCATCTTGTCCATAATAAAAGATTTTACCAAAAAAGTTTACTATACACAGGCAAACACCGTGCGTAAAAATGATGAGACATATTGATACAAATATGCATGCGGACGGGACGATTTCCCAAAATGGGCGATTCATTGAGCAATCGGCTTTACGGTTTGGGTCATAAACAGCCCGACAAAAATGTTCGGGTAGCATTTTACATATACACAGGCAGGCTACACGGGCCAACACTTGTATTTATTCGGGGCATAACTGTTGCCCGGCTATAATGGGTATTAAAACCCGGGGCAATAAATACTATAAAATTTTTACTGACAGCCTCATTCGTATTGTCTCTTTCTGCAACAGCAATGGCGCAAGTTTCAGGAGACTCTATCCGCGCCCTTCACCAGCAAAAAGAGTCCTTTGAACTGGGCACCAAAGTGAATGACCTTAAAATGAAACTCGCCAAACTGGAAAACACGCTGAGCGGTAAAACCCATGAAATGGAGGGCACTGCCACAGGCGCCCAGCGGGCGGCGGATGATAATGCAACTGCTGGACAAGCGAAGCTGGCAGTAAACCCCGTAGTCGTTACCACACAGCAATAAAATCAATGACTGGCGCGGGAAAAAACCATTTTGTTATAAACCCCGGGTCTGCAATTGCAGCTAATACTATACACATGACACACGAGATAAAATGGTCGGTCGATCGCAGCCATACAACAGTTACATTTGAGGTGACACATTTAATGATTGCAGCCGTCAAGGGGTCCTTTAAAGTGTTTGACGCGAGCATTTATACTACGGGAAAAGACTTCTCAACGGCAAAGTCAGATTTTTGGATAGAATCCGCGTCCATTGATACTGGTACGGGGGCAAGGGATGCACACCTGAAAGGGCCCGATTTCCTCGATAGCGGGCAGTATCCGCAAATTCATTTTATATCGGAAAGCGTTACTTCATCTGGCGTTGATTGTAACCACATGCTTGCGGGCAAACTGACGATAAAAGGCATTACAAAGAATGTCTCCCTGAACCTTGCATTTGGTGGCATTCAGAATGATCACCAGGGAAACCAGAAAGCAGGGTTCTCACTAACAGGAACCATTAAACGCAGTGATTGGGGCATTGTATGGAATCAGCCGCTGGATACAGGGGGCTTGCTGGTGGGCGATGAAATAACCATATCCTGCGAAATTGTACTGGTTAAAGCTGACCAGTTTGCGCAAACGATGATCGTTGGCGGGTAATGATATTTCCTTTCAGGCGGTAATTTTCATGTTACCGGCTGTACTAAGTATATTTAGTTGCTGCTTGTTTAGCCAATCAAAGTTATTTGCGCTGTAAATGATCAATCCTACATACATCGCTCCTGTCCATTCATATTTCAATCTCCAAATCCATATCACTTAATCACGATCAAATAATACGGATATGGATGACCGCTGGCCACATGTTATTTTGTTTCGGGTAAAATACCAGGTTGATTTTAAAAATGGCGGTGCTTTCTTATACTTATAAATACGCCTTTAGGGCAATAAAACCGCAATGATGTATAGTATTTATTAAAAATAGCCCGGAGCAATTCCAAAGTTTTAATATGCCTGGTTGCCTCCCAATGACATATACAACCCGATTGTCATGGCATATTAAAGGGGCTAAACGCTGCCGGCTTTTCCAACTTTATACTGTGCAGCAGAATTTTATCTTCTATTAAATTTGTCTGCTTTACAACCCGGTAAGATTGCCAACAAAAAAAATTACCATACCCACCAAAAATTCTTTTATACATTTATAAACATATTTCTATCGATTCAATTTTACAACCACATTTATGAGAATAGCCGTATTAGAAAAGAACTGCCAAATTCCTGTTACTTTTACTGCTTATTGTTAGTTTTAAAATAAGCCAGGCCTTTCAGCAAGTAGCCCCCGGCGGTAATCTAACGGTGAAGGATGATATTTTCAACTTTGATTTCTTCAACAGAAATATACAGGCACTGACCTGTGTTAAGTTTTCAACATAGAATACGCATACAAAGAATGAAAGTGTCTTCTGCCTTACTTTGCATTGTGAACAAACAACCTACCCGGTTTACGATTACCTGCCAGTTTATGGAAAAAACAAAAGCCAGACTGGAGGCTCTCTTTTATTTTGCAGAACCGCACGAACAATTTCGTTTTGTAACATTTGAACGGAATGATTATGCAGAGCATAAATTAACGGCTCTTTTATTTGATTTTTTTCCCGCCAGCGTCTTTGTCACCGTACCGCAGCAATTTGATTTGGATGATGCGGTAGAAGAAGTTAAACAGTTCAATCCAACCTGCAGCTTTGAAAAAATGCCATTGAGTTATTTTGATGAGGCAGATTTGGCGCACAAAAGAAAGACACAGGAACTTAGAATTATCATGGCCCCGATGCGGGTGGATAGGAA
>JBDUAY010000182.1:0-10666 GCA_040004415.1 Bacteroidota bacterium
CGGGGCAAAGTATTTCATCGTCCGATAATTCTATGCCAATCTTACGTAAAAATTTAAGATCAGGTTGATAGCCGGTGGTCGCAATCACCCAGTCGTTCGGAATAGTAACCAATCCATGAGGTGTTATGATATCCACTTCATGCTCCCGTATTTCTTTAACGGTAGAATTGTAATATGCTTTTATTGATCCTTCCTGTATACGGTTTATAATATCTGGCCTTACCCAATATTTTACGCGGGCGCCAATATCGTCTTTACGTATCACCATGGTTACTTCAGCGCCTTTGCGCCATGTTTCCAATGCTGCGTCCACCGAAGAGTTTTGTGCCCCAACCACCAATACTTTCTGGAATGCATAGGCATGCGGTTCTTTATAATAATGTGTAACCTTGGGTAAGTCTTCACCCGGCACGTTTAGTAAATACGGAATATCGTAAAAACCAGTAGCAATGATAATGTTGCGGGCTGTATAGACCTGTTTATTGGTTGTAACAGTAAATATTTTTGCTGCTTCTGCTACTGAACTGCCAACTGATTTCACTTCTTCAAAGAGATGAATATTTAACTGGTAAGCTGCCGTCACCCGCCTGTAATATTCAAGCGCCTCCGCGCGGGTAGGTTTGGGATTATTTGAAACAAAAGGCACGCCGCCTATTTCCAGCCGTTCCGAAGTAGAAAAGAAAGTCATGTTGGCCGGATAATGATACAGTGAATTCACCAATGCGCCTTTTTCGAGAATACAATAATCCAAACCTTGTTTTTTAGCTTCCAGCGCACAGGCAAGCCCGATGGGCCCGCCGCCGATAATAATAATGCTGTAATGAGATGCTGTATTTGCCAATGTTTATCGCTTTGCTGCAAATGTAACGGGAAAACAAGTCTTCCAGCCAATCAGCAAACGGTGTCCTGCACTATACTGCAATGTCCCGCGCAATTGGTAAACACTTATTTTTGTAAAATCTTATTCACCCCCAAAATGACTTTATGAGTAATATAAACAGGAAAGCGATAACGCTTGATGAATTTACCATTCAGCAGCTGCGTGATTTTCCAAATGCAACAGGAGAATTGAGCGGACTGCTACGTAATATTGGTCTTGCTGCCAAACGCGTGAACGTAGAAGTAAATAAAGCTGGCCTGGTCGATATCCTTGGCGATGCAGGTTCTGTAAATGTGCAGGGGGAGGAGGTGAAAAAATTGGATCTTTTTGCGAACAATCAATTCATACGTGTGCTGCAGCAGGGTATAAGCTGTGCGGGTATTGCAAGCGAAGAACTGGATGAGTTTGTGGCGTTTGATGATGAGATAAGCAACCAATCGAAATACGTGTGCATGTTTGATCCGCTCGATGGCAGCGGTAATATTGATGTTAATATTTCGATTGGTACTATATTCGGCGTATACCGCCGTGTTTCCCCCAAAGGATCGCCTGCTACCAAAGAAGATTTTTTACAGGCGGGTAAAAGCCAGGTGGCTGCCGGTTATGTTGTGTACGGATCTTCCACGATGCTGGTATATGCTACAAGACGGGGCGTGAATGGTTTTACGCTTGATCCTTCCATTGGTGAATATTGCATGAGCCATGCCAATATAAAATGTCCATCATCCGGAAAGATATATTCTGTCAATCATGGTAATTTTTTTCAGTATCAAAAAGGTGTACAGCAATATATCAATGTGTGCCAGCGAAAAGATAAAACTACTGGTGGCCCTTATGCGCAGCGTTATATTGGGAGCATGGTTTCTGATGTACACCGTAATCTGTTAAAGGGCGGTATTTTCATGTATCCGGGTACGCTTGACAAACCACAAGGCAAGCTCAGGCTAATGTATGAATGCAATCCTTTTGCTTTTATAGCCGAGGTGGCGGGGGGCAAAGCAACAGATGGGAAAACCCGTATACTTGATATACTGCCAACAGAATTACATCAGCGTTCACCGTTATTTATCGGCAGTAAAGACATGATGGATGAGTTGGAAGGATATATGAATGAAGATTGATGTTGTTTAATGAATAAATTTAAAACAGCAGATGGTTTTTATAATACATCTGCGGTTATTACATAACAAACCGCTTTAAGTTTAAGCTGCCAAATACCATGGAAATAATTTTTTTTGAAGACAGATATGCGGAAGATTTCAAGGAGCTCAATATGGAGTGGCTGCGCAAATACAATCTTACCGAGGCGCATGATCTGGAAATATTAAATGATCCGCAGGCAACCATCATTCGCCCGGGTGGCTGTATTTTTTTGGCCAGGGAGAATGGAACAATTGCAGGTTGTGCCGGATTAATGAAAGTAAATGACGATGAGTATGAGCTGGTGAAAATGACCGTTGCCGAATCGTTTCGTGGCAAAGGGCTGAGTAAGCAATTGCTAACCCGTTGCCTGGAGGAAGCAAAAAAAATGAATGCAAAAAAAGTTTCATTACTTTCCAACCACTAGTTAGAAACTGCCCTGCGTTTGTATAAGCAATTTGGATTTACGGATATACCGGTGGGCGCATCCCCATTTGAATTGGCGGATGTGAAAATGGAGCTTGAACTGGCAGCTGGTTAGCAGTTATATTGCCTGGTATACATTGATCTGCATTTATTTATTTTACCGGGGAAATACTATCACCACCCGGTTGAATAAGAAACTGGTTGTACACCGGATTTACTAAATCAAATCTCTATAACTTTTATTCAACAAGATTTTGCCTTTCCCGGTATTCAGAAGGTCTGCATTTTTAAAGTATCAATCCGGTAACTTCGCCGTTCTGGAAAAATGAAAAGAACCAATTGGTAAGCTTTACCCGGTGCCGGTACAGGTAACAGTAATAATAATTAAAAAAATATACCATACCCATGAGTTTGCTCAATGATTTTAAGCAGGTAAAATGTTTTGGTTTTGATGTGGATGGCGTATTGACGGATGGATCTATCCTGTTGCTGGATGATGGCCAGATGGCGCGCATCATGAATACCAAAGACGGTTATGCCCTCCAGTTAGCCATCAAAAAAGGATATCACATTATTATCATTTCCGGAGGTGGAAATGCGGGCGTGCAGCAACGGCTGCACAAACTGGGCATCGAAAATGTTTATATCAACGCAGAAAATAAGCAGCAGGTATTGGCGGCGTATTTGCAGGCAAAAAATATTCAGCCTGCTGAAGTGCTGTTTATGGGAGATGATATCCCGGATTATAACGCAATGAAATCAATCGGATTGCCCTGCTGTCCTGCCGATGCGGTGGCCGAGGTTAAAAGCATTTCAAAGTACATCTCCGGCCTGGAGGGTGGCAAAGGATGCGTACGGGAAGTAATTGAAAAGGTTTTAAAACTAAATGGTCATTGGCATATTGAAACCGGCATCGCCAGTAAATAAACAGTCTTTTTAGTGTTGTAATCTATAAGTATCTTGTACGCAGAATTACCGATTACAATGAAATTAACAGGAGCTTTTCTACGACTAATACGCTGGCCAAACCTTGTCTTTATTGTTCTTACACAATTTTTGTTTTATAGTTGTATTATAATAACAACATACAGCAAAAATGCAATCACAGGTGCCTGGTTTTTGTCGTGGCCTTTATTCTGGTGGCTAAGTGCTTCGTCCGTTTTAATTGCGGCAGCCGGTTATATTATTAACGACTATTTTGATTTGAATATAGACCAGGTGAACAAGCCTGATAACATTATTATCCAAAAATTTATTAAGAGGCGGTGGGCTATTTTCTGGCATCTCGGACTTTCATTTGCTGGCGTAGTTATTACATTTATTATTAGCTGGAAAATTGGAAACTATGTAATTGGTCCTGTTAATCTCGCGACCGTTTTTTTATTGCTTTTTTATTCCACCACGTTTAAGAAAAAATTTTTAATCGGAAATGTCATTATTGCATTGCTGACTGCATGGGTAATATTTGTTTTATACATCAGCGAGCTGGATCTGGTAACATTTACAAACGAAAAATTTTATCCTGTTGCCATGACCAGGATCTTTAAACTGGCAGTATTGTACGGAGGTTTTGCGTTCGTTATTTCCTTGGTGCGAGAAGTAATAAAAGACATGGAAGATATAAAAGGCGATGAACAGTATGGATGCCGGACGATGCCAATTGTTTGGGGCATACCTGCTTCAAAAGTTTTTGCCGGCGTATGGTTAATTGTATTGATACTTGCTGTGATCATATTAACGGTGTATGCTATTTTGCTTGGTTGGTTTATTGCTTCATTATTTGCACTGTTGCTGGTGGTTGTGCCATTAATAATGATTTTACGCAGCTTGTACCGGGCCGTTGCAGCGGAACAGTTTCATGCCATCAGTACGCTTATTAAAATAGTGATGCTTACAGGTATTATTTCTATGATATTTTTTAAATGGCATCTATAATGGAAAGAATTGTCCTTGCCTCGCAATCGCCGCGCAGAAAGCAGCTGCTTGAATGGGCGGAAGTGCCATTTGATGTAGTGATTAAAGAAACAGATGAGCTATATCCATCTGATTTACCGTCGGAAGAAGTGCCGGTTTATATTGCAAGAAACAAGGCACTCGCGGTAAAGGAAGAATTAAGTCATGACAGAATTATTCTTGCAGCTGATACCGTGGTTGTATTGCAGGACAGGATTATTGGCAAGCCAAAAGACCGCACCAATGCGATTGAAATATTAATCTCTTTATCAGGCCAGAAGCACCAGGTAATCACGGGCGTGGTCATACTTACGCCAGATGAAGAAATATCTTTTGCTGATATAACGGAAGTATGGTTTCATGAACTCACACTGGATCAAATCGTTTTTTATATTGATAAATATAAACCCTACGATAAAGCGGGTGCCTACGCCATCCAGGAATGGATCGGTGTAACAGGCATCAAAGCGGTTAAAGGTGATTTCTACAACGTCATGGGGTTGCCGGTTAGCAGGGTAGTGCAGGCGTTGAATGGCCTTGAAAAAACGTGAGATGTTCTATTGGTCAAATATTATCTGCCCCGGCATTCTTTTTTAAAATTATAAGTTTTAAGGAAAACACCAGTTTTTTTGGGTGAAATAACCATGGAGGAATCAGCTTCTTTCTTTAATGTTGTGTGTTCAGCGTTTTCAGATTATTGATGCCCGGCTAAAGGCCCGCAGCTAATAGCGCCCAGCTTTCTTAAAACCTTATCCATCATCATGACTGAACGTCTACTCCAGTTTATCTGGCAGTTTCAGTATTTTAACAGGAATGATCTGTCGGTCAGTGACGGAGCAGCCTTGCAAATTATCCATCCTGGTAAATACAATACCAACCAGGGGCCTGATTTCCTGGAAGCCACTATTAAAATTGATGGGACTATTTTGGTTGGCAATATTGAACTGCATATTAATGCTGCTGATTGGAACAAACACGGCCATCATACTGACGCTAATTATAAAAATGTAATTCTGCATGTGGTGTGGCAACATGCAGAAGAACAAGCGTTACCCTTTGTGCCGATGCTTGTTGTTCAAAACCGAATTTCCATGTTGTTGCTAAATAAATATGATGAATGGATGCAGCAAACTTCTTTTGTGCCGTGTGCACCTGCGGTAAAAGATGTAAACGAACTGGTATGGGTTTCATGGAAAGAGCGGCTGCTGGCGGAACGGCTGTCGCGTAAAAGCGATTACGTATTACAGCTATTACAGGCCAATAATTATCACTGGGAGGAAACTTGCTGGCAGTTGCTGGCAAAAAATTTTGGCGTGCTGATAAATGCAGATGCTTTTGAAAACGTTGCCCGTTCATTGCCGCTTACGATGCTTGCGAAACATAAAAGCCAGGTAATTATTCTGGAGGCATTGTTAATGGGCCAGGCCGGATTGCTCGAAGCTGATTTTACGGACGATTATGCCAGGCTTTTGCAACGTGAATACCGGTTTCATCAACATAAATATAAACTCATCCAACCGGCAGGCAATGTATATTTCCTCCGCATGCGGCCTGCGGCTTTTCCTACAGTGAGACTGGCGCAACTGGCCATGCTGGTAAATCATTCAACACATTTATTTTCCAAAATAAAAGAAACAATTGAGCTTAAAGAATTGACTGCGTTGCTAAATGTATCTGCTAATGATTACTGGCATTATCATTACCGGTTTGATGATGTGGCGGAATACAAAATAAAAAAAATGGGCAACAGCATGATAAATAATATTGTCGTCAATACGGTGGCGCCTGTATTATTTGCTTATGGTCTTTATCATAAAGAGCAGCCTTTAAAAGATAAAGCATTGCAGTGGCTCACGGAGACGAATGCTGAAAAAAATAATATTACACACGGCTGGCAAGCTTTGGGCATTGCCAACAAACATGCATTTCACAGCCAGGCACTGATTGAATTAAAAACACAATATTGTGATAAAAAAAGATGTCTTGATTGTTCTCTGGGAAATGCGTTGCTGAAAAGAACGGTGTGAGGGTTTCTCGCAGCGGGCGCAACGTAGCAGCGAACGCAAATTATTCTTAGAACCATTACTGCGCTTACTTGAAATCTACCGCCGATCAAAAAAATCACATCTCTATTGACAGTTTCTCGCAGCCGGCGCAACGGCGCGGCGGGCGCAAATTATTCTTAGAACATTATTCTGCTTATTTGAAAATATGCGCTTGCTTAAAAAATATTTCAATGACGCTGTGCCGTATTGCGTAATGTGAGAAAATGCTATATGTATCGCTGTGTTCGTTGCTTCGCCGCGCCCGCTGCGTGAAATGAATTTCTTCATATATTTTTCCTCATCACCACAAACTCCAGCGGTTGTTTAGGTATGCCAAATGCAGGATCAGTGGGAAAAGGTTTTGTTTCACCTGTTTTTGTATAGTCATTTCGTTCGTACCAGTCGATTAATTCTTGCCGGACAGAAATAACCGTCATCGAAATATTATTGATATTTTCTCTGCGGGCATACTTTTCTGCCGCATGCAGCAACTGGCGTCCTATGCCGGCAGCCTGTAATAGCGGCGATACGGTTAACATGCCCAGGTAGCAGGTGCCCGGCTCTTTTTGCAGGTACACACAGCCCGTGATAATATTATTTTCATCCTTACTTACAAGTATCGTTGCGCCTTCTTTATTTATTAATTCAGCAAGTGATTGTTCGCTGGTACGAACGCCGTCCAGCAAATCAGCTTCTGTTGTCCAGCCTTTTTTTGCGCCCTCGCCCCGGTAAGCGTTGTTTATCAGAATGTTTAAAGCCGGTATGTCCGCTTTGATCGCCATCGAAATACTCATATTATAAATCGTTAGAATGTAAAATAAGAATGCTTTACCCGGATAAAAAAATAAACAATAAAGGTGTAATTTTATGTTGAAATAACAATCGTTGCTGCATATGGACATTTTAAAAATTTTGCGCGAAGAATTTACTGGTTTCTTCGGTATTAATCATTGGATACAAATGTATCAAACCAATGACTACAGCAGTTTATCTACGTTCGATGGCATACAGGGCGCAATCGGTCCGTTGATACCACTGATACTTGTTATAGAAATAGTGCGCGCGCTGCTGTACAAAAGATTTAAGATAGAAGATTATAAAGTAACCTTTATAATTATTGTTTTTAACAGGGTTGTTGGCAGGTTTATTTCTATTGCAGTGGTGCTGTTTTGTACAAACCTGTTTTTACCACTGGCGATCATGAAAACCAGTTTCACCTGGTACTGGTTTATTTACGGATATATTATCTGGGAGTTCTCACATTTTGTGTATCATTATTTTGGTCATAAAGTAAGGTTATTCTGGTGTTTTCATTCAACCCATCATGCGCCGGAACAAATGAATATGTCTGTAACGTATGCGCATTTTTTCCTGGAGGGAACGTATGCCGGTGTGATCCGCACCAGCATTTGTATTTTAATGGGTATCGATCCGCTGATGCTGGCAGCGATCATGTTTATTGATGGCTTATGGGGATCATTTATACATGTTGGTGAAAATGTTATTAAAGATGGCCGCCTCGGTTTCCTGAATAAAATTATATTAACGCCTTCTCATCACCGGGTGCACCATGCAAAAAATCCACTGTACATGGATACTAATTTTTGCAATCTTTTAAATATCTGGGACCATGTTTTTAAAACTTTTCAATATGAAAAAGTAGAAGAGCCACCAGTCTATGGTATTACGCGGCAGATGAATTCACAAAGTTTCCTGGATGTTTATTTTGGCGAGATTACAACATTGGCCAGGGATGTTTGGCGCGCGCCCGGCATCAAAAATAAGATACTGTATATTTTTATGCCGCCCGGCTGGAACCATAGCGGTGATCATAAAATGGCGAAGCAGGTCCGGGACGAATATCTGCGGAAAATTGGTAACGATGCGTCTGTAAGCGATAATGAAAAACGAATCATTGGTAATAATGTTGTTAATGAGCCACTGTAAGAATAGTTGAGTGATTATTTTATAACCGTGCATATTACGCCAGGGCCTGGTTGTAATTGATATGCTATCAATTATAGTTTTCAACTTCGGACGTTATAATCAGTAAGCCTGCGTCTAACCACGGAATGAATGAATATTACACCGGCCCTGCAGGTTTCAATGCCGGCGCTAAAAAATTGAACGATGTTGCAAAATATATGAGAGATCCACAAGGGGATAAAGACGAATGGAGCGTCGCAACCGTCGCCCAATCAAGGGCCAAATGCTGGCTGCAAAAAAAAATAATAATACGGCCACAGATTCACTCCTGCATTAAAAACTATTTTCTTTTTCTTCTGCTTCCCAATCATATACAACACTGGCCTGGAGATCAGGATGGATACTTTTCATAACGGGACAGTTATCACCGGTGCGTTGCAAAATAGCCCTGTCTTTCTCATTTAATTTTAATGATGCCGGAAAACCAATCTCAATATCAATCTTGCCAACACGACGGGGATCGGCCAGCATATGCTTTTGCACCTGTAATGTTGTGCCGGTAAGATCAATACCCATGTCAGTCGCTTTTATACCCATAGTGGTAACGATGCATGTACCCAACGATACACAAAGTAAATCCGTAGGTGAAAAGCGTTCACCTTTTCCGCGGTTATCGGTTGGTGCGTCTGTTTCTACTACGGAGCCGCTCTGGTTATGTGTTGCATTGCAGCGTAACTGGCCGGTATAAATAATTGTTGCTGTCATCTTGATAAAAATGTTAAATCAGCCGTTGATGGATTATTTTTGTCTAAATTTACGTTAATAGATTAAACAACAAAGTTGTGAAGAAAATATTAATCGTTGCTACCTTTTTAATTGTTGCATTCGCTATAGACGCTCAGGATAATCCGCAGACACCATCACGTGTTCCCAGGCAGGACCGGAAAGCGGAAAAAAGACAACGCATTAATGCCCTGCTGAAACTGGAGGAAGAAGCTGACCCGGTTTTTAAAAAGCAAAGTATTTTTGGTATTAAACTGGCCACAGATGGTTATGGCATTTCTTATGAAAAAGGCAAATACCGCAGTCCCCGGAAAACATTACTTTATCAATTTGAATTAAACGAGAAAAAAAGTCCCAAAGAAGAAAAAACGGCTTCCAGCCAAAATCTTTTTACCGGGCAGATTAACTCTGTGGTATGGGGTAAAGCAAATAATTTTTACCAGTTTAAAATGGGTTTGGGTCAGCAATATCTTCTGGGTGGTAAAGCAAACAAGAGTGGTGTAGCCGTATCGGCCATTTATGCCGGTGGAATATCAATCGGTTTGGCAAAACCTTACCTGGTGGATGTTGAAAATCAGGCAACCCATGAACAACTACGCAAAAAGTTCACCGATTCGGCAGATGGCAATTCCTATCAGCTTATTGGAGCTTCCGGCTTTACACACGGGTGGAGCGAAGTGAAAGTGAAGCCGGGCCTGCATGGCAAGATAGCGATGCGTTTTGATTATGGCCGTTTTAATGAAACAGTTTCAGCCATCGAAGCAGGACTGAATGCTGAATATTATTTTAGTAAAATTGAACAGCTCATTTACAACAAGCCTAAAAGCTTCTTCTTCAACGCATACGTTACCATACTTTTTGGGCGCCGAAAATAACGACATCGCAGTTGTTACGAATTGGGCCGAATAAGGGTTAATGCGCGATGCCATACAATCAGCATGTACCTATTCTGCGATAGCCCATTGAAATAAGCATGTCCTGAACTATTTTTGTGGCGTACCGTTAATAAGGATTGCTGATTTGGTAATTTCGGGATTTTGTGATTGATTTAATGTATCCTTTAAAAATCCCAAAATCTTAATCCCGGATTATCAGGAACGCAATGAGAAATATTCTACTACTATGCAGGAACTTCCCATTATTTCAAACATACAAGAGGGCGAATCAAAGATTAAAAAGCCGTCATGGCTGCGCGTAAAACTTCCCACGGGGGAAAGTTACCGGCATGTACGCAACCTGGTAGACACCCATAAATTACATACCATTTGTGAAAGCGGCAATTGCCCCAATATGGGCGAATGCTGGGGGGCAGGAACGGCTACTTTCATGATACTGGGTAATACCTGTACCCGCAGCTGTGGTTTTTGCGCAGTAGCAACCGGCCGGCCAGATCCCATTGACTGGGACGAGCCGCAACGGGTAGCGGAAGCCATTCACCTGATGAAAGTAAAACATGCGGTTATTACCTCCGTAGACCGCGATGAAATAAAAGATGGTGGCTCCATTATCTGGT
>JBDUAY010000590.1:0-3152 GCA_040004415.1 Bacteroidota bacterium
AAAAGACTGGAGACGGCATTTGAAGATCTAAATTGCATTAATAGGAACGCATAAAACAAAGCCCTGCATTAACAGCAGGGCTTTGTTTTACTGGTTACCTTTGTTCACTGGTTACAATATTACCTATTCCAACATCTGTGTAAAGCTGCTGACCCTACCCGCTTCGGCCCGTAGGGTTTTTTTATTTTACTCGGCCTTCTAGCCTGGCCTGAATTCTCTATACTATTATCTAAATTCATTTTCTCCGATCCATAGTAAAAAAACAATGGGAAGAAAGTAAACAACATAATACCGTACTGCGTTTCAAAAACGGCTTCATTAAAACAATATGCAATTAAGAGAAGAACAATAATGGCAAGCTCGCGGCTTCGCATTTTACTTACAAGTTTTATCATTGCAGCGCATACCAAAATAAAAGCTAATAATCCGGGCATCCCAGCTTGTAAAAGTGATTGCAGAAATTGATCATGTGTATTATAGCCGAGATAGCCGCGGGTTTCAGCATTGATACTGCCCGTATACATATGCGTGCTGATATATTTTTTGTCGAGCAATATTTGCGCACTGTCTGCAACGCCTGTTAACCACGCCTGCCGATCAGTTACTATTTCTTTTACAAAGCGCCCTTGAAGAAGCCTGAACTGCACACCATTAAAATAAGTTGATGGAGAAAAATTTTGTTGCTCAACAATGTTTAGATTACCAGACAACACCTCGTTAAACCGGCTGCTAATTTTATTTTGTGTTGATAAAACCAATACAATCATCACAATGACTGCAAATAAAGAAGTAACAATAATCAGTCGCTTATGAATCTTTGTTTTCAAAAACAAAAAGAAATAATATAAAAAACATCCAGCCGAAAAACTAATAACCAGTTTGGAAGAAAGCAGGAGTATGCAGCAGATAAAATAAAATATCAGCAAAAAATGAGTTTTCCGGCTATAAAAAAAATGACCGTTTTTAATATGCTCCAATAAATATACAAGCGCAACAAATACATAAATGGATACGAATACTGCGTGTTGTTTAAACGGGCTAACCAATGCATGATAAAAGAATACGCTGGTTTGTGTGTTTTCAAAAAGATAATTATAGGAGGCCAGCAATAAACATACAAACAAAGCAGTTGCAAGAATACCGGTATAATACCGCATCAGTATTCTGCAATTCCCATTATTAAGATAATTGCTGCTGCAAAGCGCCAATGGAACAAAAAATATGGCAATTTGCGTTTGTAGATGTTTTGAACTTTCATGGTAATTTGCTGTATATAAAAGTGTCAATACACAAATTATATAGAACAACAAACATGCTAATGTAAACCGGTTCCTCATCCGAATATTCGTCCATGTGCCGGTATCAAGCTTATTTTTAAGTAATCCGGTTATAAACACCAGGCCAATGCTTATACTACTGATTGCCCTGAAACTACAGACCATGCCTATAAAAAAGACTATATACCAACCGTATAATAGCCGATCCAAAAGTTTTGAATAATCCATGTTATCTTAATACGCTCAAAAAAATAAAATGCAGGATAGATCTTTGTAGTTTTATTTATTTGTATTATGCGGGGCGCAACGTAACGCGTTTACGCAGATAAAAAACTACAGACAACAGGTAGCCAATAAAAAAACCGGCAATAAGGCCAAGTACCACAGATTTAAATAGTTTTGGTGCCACTGGTTTGTCAAACTTCTCAAACTTGTGAAAAATCTCCACCGCGTTGGAAAATTTTAATTCCTCCTGGTAAGACAATAACTTTTCGCTTAACCCTATCGCTTGTCCATTGATAGTCGAAATATCAATAATAAATGAAGAGGCGTGCAGGCTATTATTGTTGATATTGTATTCGATATTTTTTTTTGTTGAATCAAGTTTACTGATTTCGGTTTTTACTTTGTTAATTAATGCTATAAGATTGGACCGTTTGCTGGCCAGTCTTGATTTTATATAATCATTGTTTTCAAATCCGTAACAATTCCTGCACTGAGCGTGTCAAGCACATTATTGTCTTTTACCAAAGCGGTTACTACAAAAGCATTTGGATTATTGGGCATGAATAATTTTTGCATTTCAACGGCGCTAATCTTTGCCACTTTAGTTAACATAGCAGAATCACAATGCAGTCGCCCGCCGAGGGCAGCATATTCTCTGCCCTTTAAAAGTGCATTCCAGTTCTCAATAATATTGATTTGTTCCGAATTTGAAAGTGTGGAAGAATGTAATAACATCGTAGATTCATACAATCTCGGTGACATCTTATACAATGCAAAGCCTGCAAACATACCTGCAATCGAAAAAGAAGCTATTAACCACATGTAATTCCAAAAGAACGAAAACACCCTTTCAAGCAGGTTTATTAAATCCAGGTCATCACTTTTATTTTCCTGACCCGATTGATTTTCTACCATAAATACCGGGATGTTTTCACACTATATAAAACGTAGTTTCTTTAGAAAGGTTGCTTCAAAAGAAGATTTTTGTTTCTCTTGATATACTTACATTTATACGGTCACTTTTCATCATCCTGAACCCATTGCTGTTTGCATATCATATTATTATGGGCATCAATAACAATAAATTAGTCTCCAATTTTATTTCGTTAGGCATCGTACAGGGCACTAATTTTTTGCTTCCGCTTCTTGTAATGCCTTATCTGATTAACAAAATAGGTGCGGATGGTTTTGGCGTAATTGCTGTTGCACAAGTGCTGATGACTTACCTGTCTACCATATCCGATTATGGATTTAACCTTACCGCCACGAGAGATATTGCATTTTATAAAGATGACACTGCTAAAATTTCAAAGATTTTTTTTACTGTTCTGGCATCCAAACTGGTCCTAACCGCGTTCTTACTTATAATACTATTCATTGTAATGGCATTTACTCCCATATTAAAAGATCATTTTATTCTTTACAGCCTTGCATTTACCAATGTAATCGGCCAGTCGCTGCTGGTGAGCTGGTTTTTCCAGGGAAGGGAAAAAATGCATTACATAACCATCAGCACTTTTATCTCCCGTTTAATATTTGTTGTGCTGGTGTTTCTTTTTATTCACCGGAAAGAGGATGCCGTATATTTTCTTTTCTTTTCAGGAACCGGAAATATGATAGCTGGCCTCATCAGCATCGTTCTTGCGATAC
>JBDUAY010000183.1:0-10607 GCA_040004415.1 Bacteroidota bacterium
CAGACAGATAAAATACTCAACGCACAGTTTCCGGAAAGCGATAGATTACATCAGCCGGCACACGACGAAATGCTGTTTATCATCATTCATCAAACCTATGAATTATGGTTTAAGCAATTGTTGTATGAAATAAATTCAGTTAATGATATCATGCTGAAACCTGTGCTGAATGATAATTCACCGGAGTTGCAAACAGTAACACACCGCTTATCAAGATGCATTACTATTTTAAAGGTATTGGTACAGCAGATAGATATTATGGAGACGATGACCCCGATGGATTTTCTTGACTTCCGCGATATGCTGCGTCCTGCATCCGGGTTCCAGAGTGTACAATTTAAAATACTGGAGGCGAGGCTTGGGCTGCGTTATGAAGACAGGTATGGCCAGGATCATTATGTTTCGCAATTGCGCAATAGTGAGACCGGGGCGGTGAAGCACGCTGAGAAAGAAATATCCCTTTTGAAATTGGTAAATGCCTGGTTGGAAAGAATGCCTTTTTTTGAAGAGCTACAAAACTGGGAAGATTTTTCTGCCGCTAAAGAATATATCGTGGATGGACAACCGAAAATACATGTATACTGGCAATCGTATGCTGCCGGATACAAAAGCAGCCTTAATGAAAAAGAGTCAGCTAATCTTGAAATGTTTAACAGAATTATTTTTAAAGACGATACTACCCGGCAGTTATCTGCCAAAGCCTGCCGCGCTGCATTGTTTATAATGTTGTACCGCGGCTATCCGGTATTACAGCTTCCGTTCCAGGTGATAAATAATTTACTTGAAATCGATGAGCAATTAAGTACCTGGCGTTACAGGCATATGAGTATGGTGCGCCGGACAGTAGGCATGCGTACCGGTACAGGCGGTAGTAGCGGTGGCGACTATCTCACATCTGCCTTAAGCAAACATCATATTTTTAAAGAGCTGGCACAGCTAACCAGTTTTTTAACAGAACGAAGAAAGCTGCCGCAATTAACGGATGGAATGGAAAAAAGGCTTGGGTTTATTCACTAAATTATGCCTTTGACTGCTTAAAGAAAAGAAACTAACGGCAACGGACATGTGTTTTTTCTTAATTAATTCAATGCTCCTGTTATTCTCATTAATCTGTTTGCAACGCATCGTTTATGATTTTTTGTACTGCTTACCGTTTTGAACAAAAAAGGCCTTATTGCTGTTATTTAGCAAACATTTGGGGCGGGTTTCGGGCGAAAACAGGCATTCCGGCGCCCTGCTTTGGCGACACTGGCAGACATATTATGAAAATACATACGCTCATTTTCACAATATCGTCTTTTAAGCCACGTTTAGTAAGTGGGGCATATGTGAAAAAAAACCTTGATTGGCAAGCACTTGGCTTTGTTTATTCGAATTATTTACATGAATTTTGCACCCATTATATCCTGTTCAAAATCTGAGACTGAAAACATGGGACTTTTTAATTTTTTTACGCAAGAGATAGCCATTGACCTGGGTACTGCTAACACCCTCATTATACATAACGATGAAGTAGTTGTGAACGAGCCTTCCATAGTTGCCCTCAACCGGAATAACCCCAAAGAGGTACTGGCCGTGGGTAAGAAGGCATTGATGATGCATGAAAAAACGCATGAGAGTATCCGTACAATCCGCCCGTTGAGGGACGGTGTAATTGCCGATTTCAACGCTGCGGAACTGATGCTCCGCGAAATGATCAAAATGGTGTATCCGAAAAAGCCATTGTTTCCGCCCAGCTGGAGGATGATGATTTGCATTCCGTCTTCTATCACTGAGGTTGAAAAGCGTGCGGTAAGAGATAGCGCTGAACAGGCTGGTGCCAAAGAAGTATACTTGTTGCATGAACCCATGGCAGCCGCGCTGGGTATAGGTATCGACGTAGAAGAGCCCGTTGGGAATATGATTATTGATATTGGCGGTGGAACAACCGGTATTACAGTAATTGCACTTGCCGGTATTGTTTGCGATCAGTCGATACGCATTGCCGGGGACGAATTTACTGCTGATATTATGGAGGCACTGCGCCGCTATCACAGTTTGCTGATAGGTGAACGTACTGCAGAACAGATAAAAATTAATATCGGTGCTGCAATGAAGGATTTAGAAAATCCTCCCGAAGATATTCCGGTAAATGGTCGTGACCTTGTCACCGGCATACCGAAACAGATTATGGTTAGCTTCCAGGAAATTGCAGAAGCGCTCGACAAAAGCATTTTTAAGATAGAAGAAGCTATCCTGAAAGCTTTGGAAACAACACCACCCGAACTCGCCGGCGATATTTACCGCCGCGGTTTGTATTTAACCGGTGGTGGCGCTCTTTTGCGCGGACTGGATAAACGGTTAAGTCAAAAAATAAAATTACCAGTACATATAGCAGACGATCCGCTAAAAAGCGTGGTGCGCGGCACCGGGCTGGCTTTGAAGCATTATGACCGGTATCCTTTTGTAATGAGATAAAAAATTAAGTACGAAGCCGGAAGAAATTCCTGGCTTTGTGCTTTAACTTCAAACTTCCTCCTGTGCGAAATATCTTTCTTTTCATCAGAAAGTTTTCCAATTTTCTTTTCTTTTTGGTGTTGCAGATAATAGCGCTGTATTTTCTCTTTACCTACAACAAATTTCATGAGGCCGCTTTTATGGATGTGGCAGGTGAATTTACCGGGCGTATCAGTCAGCGGTATAACAACATTGAATATTACTTCCAGTTAAAAAGCACCAACGATTCTCTTGTTAAACAAAATACCCACCTGCTGAATTTGCTACGGCAGGATTACGAAGGCGCTGACACCGCCAAAAAATTTTTTACTGATACATTGCGGATGGACTCATTGCTAACCATCCGGCGGTTTAAATATTACGATGCAAAAGTGGTTGGAGGTTTTGTCAGCACACAAAATAATTATCTTACCATTCACCGCGGTACCAACCAGGGCCTGCCAAAAAATAAAGAGTGGGGGGTAGTTAGTCCGCAGGGTATAGCAGGAAGGATTGTTTCTGTAGGAGAAAATTTTTCTGTGGTCATGAGCGTGCTCAATCGCCAGTTTAAGGTAAATTCTATGCTGAAAAAGGGCGGTGAAACCGGTCCTGTTTCCTGGGATGGCGATAACCCGCTTTACCTCAGACTCATTAATATACCCAAAAGCGCCAAAGTAGCTAAGGGCGACACTGTTTTAACCAGCAATGTATCAGATATATACCCTCCAGGAATAATGGTGGGTACGGTGGCGGAGATCATAGACGATAAAAGCAGCAATTTTTTTATATTGAAATTAAAAACAGCGACTAATTTTTCTAACCTGCAGTTTGTTTACGTATTGGAGGATTTGCAGCGGGAAGAACGTGAAAAATTAGAAGATCCGATTAAGAAAGCTAAATGAGTACACTGGTAAAAAATATTATCCGCTTTGCTTTATTTATACTGGTGCAGGTATTCGTGCTGCACCAGGTGCCGCCGTTGCACAAATTTGTTACGCCTTACCTGTATTTCCTGTTTATAATATGGCTGCCTTTTAATACGGCCAGAAGTTTGCTGATGCTGATTGCTTTTATTTTTGGTTTAACGCTCGACTATTTTCTTAAAACACCCGGACTTCACGCAGCCGCCTGTGTACTGGTGGCGTATATAAGACCATTTTTAATAAATATGCTGATACGCCAGGAAGGCGATGAGCAGAATTATGCATCACCTTCAATTACAAGTATGGGCTGGGCGCCGTATTTTATGATGGTCTTTATACTAACATTACTTCATAACGGTTACGTAGTTTTTTTGGAATGGTTAAATGCCGGAACTTTTCTGTATTTGCTGGGAAAAGTAATTGCAACAACTGGCATCAGTATGTTGCTGATACTGATAACTGAATTGTTATTTTTCCGGAAAGAAAAATTCCGTACGAATACAGTTTGATCGTGAGGCGCGAAGCCTCAATCGTGCGGAAGATCGCAATGACTAATGTTACCCACGGCTGACAACTGACGATTCACGTTTCAAAAGAAAAAAAAATCTTTATAGTCACACAATAAAATATATCATTTCTACATTCGTATTTTGCACTCCGTAATTCCCCTTTCTCACTATGTCTGTTTTTAATCAGTCGCGCAGCAATATTATCAGGCTAATCTTCCTGGGTGTATTTTTCATTATTCTTGGTCAGCTGATCAATCTACAGTTATTTTCAGATAAATACAAGGTGGCCGCCATGAACAATGCGCTGTTTGCAAAAGTTGTTTACCCGGATCGTGGAATCATTTACGATAGAAAAGGGAAAGCCATTCTTAATAATACTATCATGTACGACCTGGTAGTAACCCCCAGCCAGGTAAAAAATATAGATACCATGGCGCTTTGCGGATTGCTGGGTATTGACACAATAGAATTTAAGCAACGGATGATTGAAGCGATCTTTAAAAACACAAAATTTCGCCCCTCCGTTTTTGAAGATTTATTGCCACCGGGTTTGTATGCAAGGCTGGATGAAAATATCTGGAAATTCCCTGGTTTTGATTTGGTGGAAAGACCAGTCAGAAAATATCCTTTTAATGCGGCTGCGCAAGTAATGGGTTATGTGGGTGAGGCAGATTCAGGGGTCATTAAAAGATCAAAAGGCTTTTACCGGTTGGGCGATTATGTAGGGAGAAGCGGGCTGGAACAAGTTTATGAGCGGGTGCTAATGGGGCAGCGCGGGGTAAAATATATTATCAAAGACAATAAAAATCGTTTGCAGGGTAGTTATGAAAAAGGTAAATATGATACGGCAGCCCTTGCCGGGCGTGGATTACGTACTTATCTCGATGTAAATGTTCAGCAACTGGCCGAAAAACTAATGACCAATAAAGTAGGTGCGGTAGTTGCCATCGAACCAAAAACCGGTGGCATTGTGGCCATGGTTTCCGGACCTAATTTCGATCCCAATCTTTTAACAGGACCTGAAAAGCAGGAGAATTTTAATAAGCTTGTGCGCGATGTAAGCAGCCCTTTATTTAACAGGGCAATACAGGGAACGTATCCACCGGGGTCTACTTATAAACCGTTGGCAGCATTAACGGCACTTGATGAAGGTGTGATTACACCCAGTTATGGTATCGCTTGTTCCGGTGCATATTATGGCTGCAGCCATGTTGTAAAATGTACAGAACATAATCCGGGTCATGCCGCTAATTTAAGATTGGGTATTTCCTGGTCCTGTAATTCTTTTTTCAGCAGTGTTTTCAGAATGACAGTTGATAATCCCAGGTACCATAATGCCAGAAAAGGGCTAACGGAATGGAACAAATACATGAAGGCGTTCGGCTACGGGCATAGGCTGGGTGTTGATTTACCAAGTGAATACAGTGGAAATATTCCGGATACAACCGCGTACGATAAAGAGTACCGCGGTCAATGGAATTCATGTACGATGGTCACATTGGGTATTGGCCAGGATAAAATGACGGCCACACCGATGCAAATTGCAAACGCCATTTCCATCGTTGCAAATAAAGGTTACTATTATATACCACACTTTGTAGAAAAAATAGATGTGGAAACTACAGAGGATACTTCATTACTGGATAAATACAGGTTTAAGCATGAGGTATTATCACATATATCAGATGCATCTTTTGAAGAAGTAATAGATGGCATGGCAGGTGTAATGCAGGTTGGCACCGGAAGGGGCCTGCCAAAGATTCCGGGCATAACGGTTTGCGGTAAAACAGGTACGGCTGAAAACTATCATAATGGCATCAAACAAAAAGACCATTCTATATTTGTTTGTTTTGCACCAAAAGATGATCCTAAAATTGTAATTGCAGTAATTGTGCAGAATGGTGGTTTCGGCGCAGCAGCAGCGGGTCCCATTGCTAATCTTTTACTGGAACAATACCTTACGGACAGCTTACGTGCGGATAGCAAAAAAGAAGTGGAGCGTGTAACGGCTATTAATCTTATACCAAAATATTTTGCGGCAGAACAGTATACTGCTGACTCTATCCGTGCATTTAATTATTTTAAACTTACAAAAGATACCAGCGTTATAAAAAAGTTTATGCGCAGGGCGAGGCCAGATACTTCTTCCGGCAAACCTAAAAATAAGATGCCGCTAACGTTTAATATGCATCCGGCAATAAAACCAAAAGCAATGATGAGATCGCGTGAACCTATTGCGATAACCTGATATGAATCAAAAGAATCCTGCAATATCGAAAGGTGTAGACTGGTTGCTGGTATGGTTATACATCATACTGGCCGCTGTTGGTGTGCTGAGCATTTTTGCAGCTACCTATAAAGAAGGTGATGATGTATTGAAAAGTTTTCTATCGATGAAAACAGATTATAGCCGGCAAGCGCTGTTTTTTATTATTTCAGGTATAGTGGGTACTTTTATTTTATTAACCGACAGTAAATTTTTTACAGCAACTGCTAATTTATCTTATGCAGCCGGTATTATGCTGATGCTGCTGGTATTTCCTTTTCACAGCGATATAAAAGGAACTAAGTCGATTATTAAATTTGGATCTGCTATTCAATTACAGCCTGCAGAACTCTGTAAATTATTTGTGAACCTGGCGCTGGCAAAATATCTCTCGCGCGTTGAAACGGATTTTAAAAAGACCACTTCACAACTGATTGCAGCCGCCATTGCTGTTACACCCGCCGTACTAAGTATTGCGCAAAGTGAGACAGGTCTTGCATTGGTTTATTTTTCTTTTTTCCTGGTCATGTACCGCGAAGGTTTACCAGCAGGAATATTAGTAGTTGGATTTTCAATTGGCGCGCTGGTAGTAGCTACATTAATTGTTCCCCCCAATATACTTGCTATCTCACTTACCGTTATCGCCGCCGTTACCGCGTATTTTATGCGGCGGCAAATAAAAAGAAGCAAAGAGACATTGGTAATTATTGCCGTTATCTGGATTGCCTGTGTGGGCATTCAGCGGTTTGCCGTACCATTTGCATTTAAGCATGCATTTAAATCTTACCAGGTAGAAAGAATTTACAGCATGCTGGGTAAAGATGTGCCGGAAGATTATATAAAAGGGGGATCAGACCAGGAAGATCCTGAAAAAGCATTGAAGAAAAAAGAAGCGGGCGATTATAATGTGAAGCAAAGCAAGATTGCAATCGGTAGCGGTGGACTTTTTGGTAAAGGGCTTTTGAAGGGAACGCAAACAAGAAACGGTTTTGTACCTGAACAGCGTACCGATTTTATTTTTTGTACAATAGGTGAGGGCTTTGGTTTTATGGGGAGCCTTTTATTATTGGGTGTTTACCTGCTGCTGATAATGCGTATTGTGGCTGTTGCAGAACGACAGCGAAGTGTGTTCAGCCGGTGTTATGCGTATGGCGTTGCTTCGGTCATTTTCTTTCATATCACGATCAATATTTGTATGACAATTGGGCTGGCGCCGGTAATTGGGATTCCTTTACCATTTATTAGTTATGGTGGTACAGCGTTGCTTACATTTACGATGCTGTTGTTTATTCTTATCCGTTTGGATGCAGACCGGCAAATGGTGCTGCGGTAATATAGAATGAGGTGGTAGTATTGAATATTTATACATGCGGATAGTGCTTTGTCTGTATGCTTTGTACTAAATACGATATCTTAAATTTGCAGCATGAAAATTATTCCTTTGAGTGAAGGTGCTTTCACAATAGATAAAACAAAAATTTTTGTTCCATTCGATACAGCTGCAGATGATTTGCAAACACGCGCTGCAGGAAGTTTATTAGTAGAAGTGCAACCATTTGTTATTATTACTTCGGAAGATGTGTTACTGCTGGATACCGGGTTGGGTTTTGAAAGAGATGGGGCGTTACAAGTTCACAAGAATTTGATAGATGCAGGTATTAATCCATCGGAAGTAACAAAAGTTTTAATGAGCCATTTGCATAAAGATCATGCAGGTGGTATCAGCAAAAAAAATACAGCCACCGGCAAATTCGAAATTGCTTTTCCGCAGGCAACGTATTATGTGCAGAAAGATGAGCTGGCATATGCGTTGGAAAAGGGTTTGCCATCTTATATTCCCGAAGAACTTGCCTGTCTGCAAACGGCTTCCAATGTGCATTTTTTAGAAGGAAGCGGTGTGTTGGATGGATATATAAAATACGAAGTAACGGCGGGGCATAGTCCGTATCACCAGGTGTTTTGGATGGTTGATGCAGGGGAGAAAGTTTTTTTTGGTGCGGATGATGCGCCGCAACTCGGACAAATGAAAAATAAATTCATAGCCAAGTATGATTTTGATGGAAAGAAGTGCATGGAACTGCGGCAGCAGTGGTGGAAGCAGGGTGAAACAGAAGGCTGGACTTTTTTATTTTATCATGATGTGAAGACGCCTGTTTATAGACATTGAATCATTGTCTCTGGTTTCACGCGGCGGGCGCGGAGGAGCGGCGAACGCAGCGATATTGAAAACTTATTTTCCTTTTTTGCGTTTCTTTCCTTCGTCTTTGCGTGAAAAAATTCCTGAGTCCGTTGCTTCGCTGTGTTCGCTGCGTGAAACAAAATGTCAACTGACATTTAAAATCTTTTTTTCTTTGCGTTTCTTTTCTTTGTGTCTTTGCGTGAAAAAAATTGCTGTGTGAAACAAAGGAGGCCAGCTAAAAAAAGCCGGCCTGCTAACCTATGAAAAACACCTGAGTGACTTATCTGTCGCGCAAACCGCGCTTATTCATTTGCCGGTTCATGCGGCGTTCCTGCAGTTCACGTTGTACAACCGCACCAAAATCCTTTTCCACCCGAAAAAAAGTATTTACTTTTTCCGCCGTCAGTGCTTTGGAAAACTCACCATTGTATTTTTTACGAACGCCGAGTATTTGATCTTCTATTTCTATCTCTGTACCATTCTTTTGTTTTTGCTCCTGGCGGATAGTGCGTACTTCTTCCGTATATTTATTATAGATGGGCCAGAAACGTTCTGCTTCTACCGGCGAGAGATCTAATTTTTTTGTGAGGTAGGCAATCTTCAACGCCTGCAGCCTTTCGCCATTCTGCGCATGCACATTGAACAAGCTGCCCAACACAAATAATAATATTAGTAAATGTTTTTTCATTTCACTCCATTTAATTGGTAATAGGGGTTTCAACATGCTGGTCTACATATTTCTGGAGTTCTTCATCGGATATATCGGCTAACAAATCTTTTGAATCATTGGCATTCATCCCATCAGTTGATACCGTATTCGATGAATCCGTGCCTATGGATGTATCGGTACCTATATCTGCTAACGTAATAGCATTGTTGTCCAAAAAATTTTCAATATCCTGATCACTCACTTTGGCAAAACTTGAATCAAATCCCAGTTTGGAACTGGCAACGGGTGGTTTTGATACACTGTTGCCCAAATATAAATACCCGGAAAGACCTATCATACCGGTAATTATAGCCGCTGCGGCATACTTCATTATTTTTCTTCCAAAATTTACGGACAACACTTTAGCAGGCTGCTGCTGTTTTGCTTTATCTAAAATAATGGCAGGGTTCGTATCAAAATAACCTTCTGGCACTTCATATACCTGCTTGCTTTTCAGTTCAAGCATAGTGGGCGACAAATTCTCCAGTTCCTCATTTACAAATTCCACTGCTTTTACGCCTGCCATTACATTCTCAGAAAAGTCAGTAAAATAATTTTCAGGGGAAGTAAATGGGGTTTTCTTTCCTATTTTGCCTAATAATGGCGACAATAATTCAAGCTCATCCTTCGCATCGTTTTCCTGCGCCTTAATGCGGTTTAGGATATTTTCTGCCAGGCTCTCAAAATAATTTTCAGGAACCTGGTAAACATTGTCTTTATTAATATTGAGAACAGGATCAGTACCTGCTTTTTCTTCCAGGGCAATTCTTAAAAATACCTGCACCGCCAGGTTATCAAAGTAACCTTTTGGAACAAAATAAGGGTTGTGATTACCAACACCGGCTATAACCGGGCTGATATCATTCAATTCAATTAATATGGGGTTTTTATTTTCCATGATGCCTTATTAGGACAGGAACCAGCCAGCAAAGTTTAATGATTTAAGATAAAATCTTCAATTTTTTTAACAGCGTGGTGATAACTGGCTTTTAATGCCCCTTCGCTGGTTTCCAGCACTTTACTCATTTCCTCATATGGCATTTCATCGTAATACCGCAGATTGAATACAATTCGTTGTTTCTCTGGTAATTGCTGCATCGCCAGTTGAAGTTTCCATTCAAGCTTATTCGGATCGAAAAATTTATCAGCCTTAATACTATTACTCAGGCTTCCTTCTACGTCGCTTAATGATACAGACGCTTTTCTTTTTTTCTGTTCCAGGAAAGTGAGGCATTCATTGGTTCCTATCCGGTACAACCAGGTGTATAACTGGCTGTCTTCCCTGAAATTTTCAAGGCCGTTCCAAACGCGGATAAAAACGTTTTGCAGTACATCATTGGCATCCTCATGTTCTACCACCATGCGGCGGATATGCCAATAGAGCTTCTCCTGGTATTTCTTAATAATAGCAGTAAAGGCCTTTTCTTTTGTAGAAGGGTTCCGGAATTCTAATAATAATTCCGCATCCTGCATAACAATCGCCATAGGTTAGCAATTTTGTGTAGCAATATTGTTTGACCGGTTGAACCGGCACTCGTTTAACGTT
>JBDUAY010000591.1:0-3134 GCA_040004415.1 Bacteroidota bacterium
ATTATCCGGGTTCAGTGCTTTGCGGATAAATTACAGAAGCAATCCGGCAGCAATCCGAAGACGCAGGATACAGAAACTGTATTACATTCAAGAATTTTGATTGGAGGCATGAGCTTGTGCAAAAGATTTGGGCCAGCCATTATTGGGTGAACTATCAATTCTCGATTAATCACCCGGACATTGAGGAAGTTTCGCTAAATGTATTCGACTGGAACATTTCCGCCATCAAAAGCTACAAAAAAGCGGGCTTTATTACTACCGAAGGGAAAACCTTAACCCGGCATATCAACAATAAAATATGGACCGCAGTAAATATGAACATTAACAAGAAGACCTGGGAAAGTCTACAAAAAACTATTTAGTTTCGGGAATACCGCAGAATATGAGAAATAGCGAATCGAAATTATTGAAACTCATCCCGCTCCAATTAGTAATTACATCAGTCGTTTTTATATTATCGCTATTCACATTCTCATTAATTGTTCATGAAGCCGTATATGAACAGGAAGATGTCTTTGACAATAATGTAATTCATTTTTTTTTAACCCATTCTTCGCCGGCCCTGGTTGAAGTAATGGAACGAATTACTTTTTTCGGTTCTACTACATTTCTTTTCCCGGCTTATCTTACATTAATTGCCTGGCATCTTTTTAAAAGGAAGTTTCAATATGCAACGGACATAGCCATTACCGGCATCAGCAGTACTGCCATGATGTTTGGGCTGAAACAATTTTTTCACCGGCACAGGCCACAACTACCCATTATTAAAGGCATTACCGGCTATAGTTTTCCCAGCGGGCATTCACTTTCCTCCTTTATTTTTTGTACTATACTTATTTACCTGGTGTGGAACGGACCTTTATCTCCGCGGTATAAATACACGCTGATGTTCCTGCTCTTCCTATGTCCGCTGGCAATTGGGTTGAGCAGGGTGATATTGAATGTACATTATGCAACAGATGTAATTGGAGGTTTTTGCCTTGCTATTGTATGGGTGATTATATCTTTTCTAATTTTAAAAAAAATCAGGGAAAATACCGCACCAGATACGAACAGCTCTGTTTCGTAAGGTCAATTTATTTATATTTATTTCATGAATAATTTCAAAACAATGCGGTTGTTTGCCATGAGTGTTTTATGCATTGGCTCAGTACACGCGCAAATAATAACTACATCATCTTTTAAAGTGGTGCCGCTGGGCGTAAAAGGCGGCAGCGATGAAAGTAACCTTTCTTCATACATGCTTGCTGCAGCAGGAAGCAATGAATATATTTGCCTTGATGCAGGTACTATTCATTACGGAATACAAAAAGCTATCAGCACGGGTATATTCAAGGGAACCGTGTTATCCGTACTAAAAAATAATATAAAAGGATATTTAATTTCCCATCCGCACCTGGATCACGTTGCCGGATTAATTATTAACTCACCCGACGACACGTCTAAAAATATTTATGCATTACCATTTTGTATTGATGTATTAAAAGAGAAATATTTTAGCTGGAAAAGCTGGGCCAATTTTGCTGACGATGGTGAAAAGCCGATGCTAAATAAATATCATTACAAAATACTCGTACCCGGAGAAGAGACAACAATAGAAAATACCAATCTTTTTGTAACAGCATTTTATCTTAGTCATTCAAATCCATACAAGAGTACAGCGTTCCTGGTAAGACAATCAGATGCATATATGCTTTACCTGGGAGACACCGGTGCAGACACAACAGAACATGCAGATAACCTGCAACAATTATGGCAGCACATAGCGCCACTGATAAAAGAAAAAAAATTAAAAGTAATGTTCATTGAGACTTCTTTTAACAACGAACAACCAAATAAATTATTGTTTGGTCATCTTACGCCACGCTTACTGATGCAGGAGATGGATGCACTGGCCCAATTAACCGGCCCCACTGCACTTGCTGGTTTTCCAATTGTAATAACGCATGAAAAACCGGGCGGCAACCGCGAAGCACTCATAAAAAAACAATTACTGTTGTCAAATGAACATCATCTCAAATTAATCTTTCCCATCCAGGGCAAAATGCTGTCGTTTTAATTTAAATGTCAAACTAACACTTATAAGTGCAGACCAGTAAGCATTTATACCAGTGATATATGGTTGCCATTACGCCTCCTGCAAAGAAAAAAGCATTCATTTTAAACGATTTTTTTAAATTTTATATCGTTCGTATTGCAGTTGGACATCATTCAAACATTTTGTTAAAACCCTTTACAGCAAAGGTTTTCATGATGCGCCCTGCTTGTTTAGCATGCTAAAATCAAGATTATTTAGATTTGCGCCCTGCAATACTCCGTTGTATGTTTGCGTTAGAAATGAAAACAAACACACCAGCTCTGGTGTACTAATTTAAAAGAGCCGTTGCCCCATTCTTCCTTTTGCTTCCATATACTCTACACGATTTTTTGACATTTGAAAAAGAACTTAGCTAAGTCTTTATCAATTTCGTTTAATAAACTATTTTTTAACTAATTTTTTTAACTACTTATTTAATCACACAATTAAACTACAATTATGAAAAACTACAAAACAATCGCAATCGCATTATTTGCAGCATTCACTATCGCGTCAACAAGTAATGTAATGGCAGGTGAAACAAAACCTAAAGCAGGTATTGATTTAAAATTTATCGGCAACAACGATAACCAACCGGTTTTCCAGCTGAATGTAAACAACACTGAAGATGACGAGTACATCGTTACATTCCGTGATGAACAAAACAATGTATTGTATGCAGGTAAATTAAAGGGTATCAACATTTCTAAAAATTTCCAGCTGAATACGGATGATGGCGCTGATGGCACTTTAAGTGTTGAAGTAAAATCTAAAAAAAGCAACAAAGCTGATATCTACAAAATAAACAGAACAACCAGCTTTACACAGGAAATAGTAGTAAACAAATTATAATATTGATACTGCTAAAATTATAAGTCATCTTACAGGGATAGGTTTTCATAACTTATCCCTTTTTTAATTTTAATCAGCAATAATAAGAAATAAGTGCCCTTCCTGTCACCCTATTGTTTTAATCTGCAGATAATCTTTTTTAATATTTTGTTTTTATATTAGCTTAGTTTCCATTTGCCCCTGATATTTGCTTTTACTAACTGAT
>JBDUAY010000184.1:0-10510 GCA_040004415.1 Bacteroidota bacterium
GACTGGCTTTTTTGCGGTACTTTTTTTCCATAAAAAAAGTACCAAAATGCAAATTTAAAAAGATGATTTTGCAAGATATCGTACCCTTTGTTTAATACACCGGTATTTTTAAAACTGCAATAAGAAACAATAAACAATGCAAGCAAAGGTTGCAGACTTTTTGAGGGACGACTAATTAAACATTATTAGTTACTAATTACCTTCCTTTCCCCCAGCCAAACCAGTCGTTTCCATTTGCGTACACCATCAGGCCCAGTAACAAAACCATTCCTACAACCTGTGCATATTCCAGGAATTTATCGCTCGGTTTACGGCCGGTTGCCATTTCAATTAATGTAAACAACACGTGTCCGCCATCCAATGCAGGTATTGGCAGCAAATTCATAAATGCCAGTATGATAGACAGAAAAGCAGTAATGCTCCAGAAATCCTGCCAATCGCCCCATTGTTTGGGCATAATAGAACCCATGGTTTTAAATCCACCTAATCCTTTATAGGCGCCTGTTTTGGGCGATAATATTTTCTTGAACGAATTTATATAATCACTAAGCTTATCCACGGCTAGTTTGGTTCCGGCCGGAAAGGATTCAAAAAAGCCATAGCTCTTGTGTTCTATTTTAACGATGCCCAGGCTGTCCAGATCGTCCAATGAATTATACGGTACAAAACCCAGCGATCCATCGCGGGCAAAATCTTTATTGATTGTAGCAGCTAAAACAGTGTCCTTGCCATTACGTTCCACGGTAACTTTTACTTGTTGGCCTTTTCTCTTGCTAACAGCTGTTCTGTATTGATCAAAGAACAATGCAGGAACAGAATCAATGGCGAGGATTTTATCCATTCGTTGCAATCCTGCTTTTTTTGCACTGGAAGTATCCGGAACAATATTGATGATAACCGGAACACGCGGCACAAAAAGCGGTGTCCCACTCTTTTTTTTCTCCGACAATGTTCCGAGCAAATCAACCGGCAAATGCACAATTTCTTTTTTGCCATCTCTTTCTACCGTAACTGTTTCACTTACTAATAATTTTGAGATAATATCATCATAATATACCACGGGCTTATCACCAATGGCTACCAGCTTGTCGCCATCTTTTAATCCCATTTGATACATCAGGCTGTCTGTTATTGAAATACCATCTTTTACGTTGGCGATGGGTACCTTTTGTGCGCCCCACACAAATAAAATCATGGCATAAATTAAGAATGCGAGCAAGAGATTTACGGTAACACCGCCCAGCATAATTATCAAACGCTGCCACGCAGGCTTGCTGCGAAATTCCCAGGGCTGCGGTGGTAGTTTCAATTGCTCTTTATCCATGCTTTCATCTACCATGCCCGAAATCTTAACATAGCCACCAAGCGGCAGCCAACCGATTCCATATACGGTGTCTCCGATTTTCTTTTTTACGATGGCAAACCAGGGATCAAAAAACAGGAAGAATTTTTCGATGCGGCAACCGAATAATTTTGCCGGCAGGTAATGACCAAATTCATGTAAAATAACCAATATAGAAAGAGACATGAGCAGGTAAGCTGCCTGTGTGCCTGCGTTTGCCCAATTAATCGCTAATAACGTCATAATAAGTATTACCGCCAGGGCGGGATTTTTGTTTACAATGGCTGCAAATATCTGCCAAAAAAGGGTTAGTAAAGTGAGAAAATTTATGAATCCCCTGTCATGCGTGATGCGCGGGACTGATTAAAGAATTACATATGTATAAGCGATGCCGCAAAGCTCCGGGCTTCCCCGTCGGTTTCAAAATATTCTTCCAAAGTGGGGTTCTGAATAAAGTGTATTTTGTTCATGGTTTTTTCAATCAGGTCAGTCATATCTAAAAATCCGAGCCTGTTTTTTAAGAACGCATAAACCGCAATTTCATTGGCTGCATTTAAAATACAGGGAAGATTTCCGCCTTTAAACAGTGCGTCACTTGCCAGCGACAGGTTTCTGAACGTTTTTATATCGGGTTCTTCAAAAGTTAATGTGTTGGGTCTTTTAAAATCGTACCGTGGAAAGCTGTTTGGTATGCGCTGCGGGAAAGCCAATGCATATTGAATGGGCAATTTCATATCCGGCATTCCCATTTGTGATTTTATGCTGCCGTCCTCAAACATCACCATACTATGAATAATACTTTGCGGATGAACAACTACCTGAACCTGCTCCGGCTTCAGGTTGAACAGCCATTTGGCCTCGATCATTTCGAGCCCCTTATTCATTAGCGTTGCAGAATCGATTGTTATCTTGGCACCCATGGCCCAATTGGGATGCTGCAGCGCATGATCACGTTTTACGTTTACCAGGAAGTTCGGCTTCTTACCTAAAAAAGGACCACCGGAGGCGGTGAGTATTACTTTTTCAATCCGGTTCCGGGCCTCTCCCACCATGCACTGAAATATGGCTGAATGTTCACTGTCTACGGGTATTACCGGCACTCTTTTTTCAACCGCCTTGCTCATTACAATATCACCAGCCACCACCAGTGTTTCTTTATTTGCCAGCGCAACCATTTTGCCATTGCCGATGGCCTGCAAAGTGGGTTTTAGCCCGGCAAAGCCAACAATGGCGGCCAGCATGATATCGTAGCAGTCCATTGCGGCTACTTCTTCAAGCGCTTTTTCGCCTGTGAAAACTTTTATGTGTGTTGCAGAAAGTGCGTCTTTTACTTTTTGATATTTTCTTTCATCGCCAATTACAACAACATTGGGATTGAACTGCAGCGCCTGTTTAATTAACAATTCATCATTGTTTTGTGCGGTCAGTACTTCGGCAGAAAAAAGATGGGAATTGGCGGAAATTACATCCAGGGCCTGTGTGCCAATGGAACCAGTGGAGCCAAATAAAGCGATTCGTTTTTTGTTTGCTTCAGCCATGCGTAATAAAGTTCTTTACCAGCGCTTGTTAATCGTTAGATTCAAAAGTCCTTCCCGGGTATTGGGCATTGTTGGTTAATCGCTGAATTTTTTTTTAATAACAATGTGAATAAATGACGAATGCCCAAATTTTAATATTCAATAAGGCATACCCCCGCTTACATGCTAACACAGGTTCTTTCAAGAGACAGCAATTTATGACAATAATTGCTCCAACGCACGCTCTGTCTTACTAAAATTAAACCCTTCCATAGCTTTTTTCATCATGCCCTTTATTTCATCGGTGCATAGATTACCAATTGAACCTTCGTGGGTATGATTCACGGCGGTATTATAATCGAACTTATTTTCTTCTATATCAAGTCCCACTTTTTTATACGCATCCCTGAAAGGCAATCCCTGCAACACCCGTTTATTTACTTCTTCCACACTAAAAATATATTTATACTTTTCGTCCTGCAGTATATCTTTTTTTACTTCAATATTGCTGAGCATTAAACCGGCCATTTCAATGCAATCTTTTAATATTTTGAATGATGGAAACAGGTGCTCTTTTAATAATTGCAAATCACGATGATAACCGGATGGCAGGTTGGTCGTCATCATCATAATCTCATTGGGCAACGCTTTAATACGATTGCAATAAGAACGGATTAATTCAAATACATCCGGGTTTTTTTTATGCGGCATGATGCTGCTGCCGGTAGTAAGCTGCGGCGGGAAACTAATAAAACCAAAATTCTGATTTAAAAATAAACAGGCGTCCATAGATAATCTGCCAAGCGTATCCGCAACATTTGCGAGCGCTGATGCTACAATTCTTTCTGCTTTGCCACGGCCCATTTGCGCATAAACAACATTATAATTGAGATCTTCAAAACCTAATAAATCCGTAGTTAATTTCCGGTTGATGGGAAAAGAAGAACCATAGCCCGCGGCCGAACCCAGCGGATTTTTATTTACGATTTCATATGCAGCTTTTAATGTGGTTACATCATCTACCAGGCTTTCCGCGTATGCGCCAAACCAAAGACCAAAAGAGGATGGCATGGCCAGTTGTAAATGTGTGTAGCCGGGCAATAAATCAGCTTTGTATTTTTCACTTTGCGTTTGCAGTAATTCAAAAAAAGGCTGAACAGCGAGTACGAGTTCTTTCAATTCGTTCCGTAAAAACAATTTTACATCAACCAAAACCTGGTCGTTCCGGCTGCGTGCACTGTGAATTTTTTTTCCGGTATCACCCAGCTTTTCCGTCAATAATAATTCTATCTGCGAATGAATATCCTCCACATTATCCTGCAACTCAAATTCACCCAGTTGTATGCGCACGTAAATTTCTTTCAGCGCAACATGCAACTGATTCATTTCCTCTTTTGTAAGCAGGCCGATGGTTTCCAGCATTTGTGTATGCGCCAGTGATCCCAATACATCGAAAGCAGCAAGATAGAGATCCATTACACGATCATTACCAACCGTAAATTTTTCTACTTCCTGCAGCGACGCAATATTTTTCTGCCAGAGCTTGCTTCCTGCTCCTGATGAAGAATTTGTCACGTCCCTGTTCGTCATTTTTTTTAATATTATTTTATTCAATGTTTATTGAACCAATGCAATTGCCTACAGAATGTGTTCCAGTAGTTTGATATAAGTCTCAATGCCTTCTTTAATTTCTTCAAGATAGATAAATTCATCGGGAGTATGACTGCGGGCGCTATCCCCCGGACCCATCTTCAATGCCGCAAATGGCATCAGTGCCTTGTCTGATGTAGTGGGCGACCCATAGTAACCTTTGCCCATACTGATGCCGGCTTTTACCAATGGGTGATCCAGGGGAATCGAGGTTGATTTCATACGTGTTGTACGCGGCTTGTACTGACTTTGCAGGTTCAGCCTGAGTGCATCCAGTATTTCTTCAAAACTATATAATTCATTTACGCGTACATCAATTACATATTTGCATTGAGATGGTACAACGTTGTGTTGTTTATTCTCCGTTTCAATAATTGTTACGGTCATTCTTGATTCCCCCAGCAAGTCACTCACTTTATCAAAACGGTAATTTCTTATCCAGTTAATATCGTCTACAGCTTTATATAACGCGTTTTCTCCTTCCTGCCGCGCAGCATGTCCGGAGCGGCCGGGCGCAGTGCAATCGATCACCATCAACCCACGTTCAGCAACGGCCATTTCCAGTTTTGTTGGTTCACCAACAATGCCAAAATCTATATTACCAAGGTAAGGAAGCACCAGCTCTATTCCGTTTACGCCACTGATTTCTTCTTCGGCGCTGGCCGCAAAAACAACATTGTGGTTTATATCCTTTTGGTTATAATAATATAAAAAAGTAGCCATCAGCGATACCAGGCAACCGCCCGCATCATTACTGCCGAGGCCAAATAGCTTTCCATCTTTTTCAATGGGCGTAAAAGGATCCATGGTGTAACCCTTGTTCGGTCTTACCGTATCGTGATGAGAATTTAAAAGAACAGAAGGTTTACTTTCATCATAATGGGCGTTGCGCGCGTACACATTATTACCTACACGTTTAAAGGCTATTCCGTTCTGCTGTAAAAAAAGTGTAATCAGTTCAGCCGTATCATTTTCTTCTTTCGAGAAAGACGGTGTGCTTATCAGCTCTTTTAAGAGGACAACTGCTTTTTTAAACAGCTCGTTGGTGGAGTGGTTCATGAGTATTTTCTTTACGTAAACCGCCAGGCGTTAATCGTAGGAATCTGTGCATTTAACAGTACGAATCACGACGGACGGTTCATGGTTTGTTATTTAATCAATGTTCCCGCAATTTGTTCCGATACATTCAGCAAAAGATCTCTTGCATCGCCGATAATTACTTCCTGAACGCCGTTATCAATAGCTGCAAATGCATTGTCAATCTTTGGCAGTATGCCATCAAATAGCTTATTATGGGCAAGCAAATATTTATAAATATCTTTTGTAATCAATGTGATAAGCGAGCCTTCATCTTCCACATTTTCAAGCACCCCTTTCTTTTCAAAACAATAAATTAGCCGAACATTATATTTCTTCGCCAATGCCACGGCTAAAGAAGAAGCAATGGTATCAGCGTTTGTATTTAGCACTTGTCCTTTGCCATCATGTGTAAGTGGCGCAAACACCGGTGTTAAGTTATTTTCTAAAAACAACTCAAGGGCAGCGGCCGGTACGGTTCTAACAATATCGCCCACAAAGCCGTAATCAATTTCTTTAACTGGTCTTTTAACGGCAGGAATGATATTGGCGTCGGCGCCGGTTAAACCAATGGCATTGTTTCCTCTCGACTGTAACTCCGCCACCATTTTTTTATTTATCAATCCCCCATAAACCATTGTTACCAGGTCGATAGTAGCTGCATCTGTAATACGCCTTCCATTTATATAATTGGGCACAATGCCCAGTTGCGCTCCTATTTTACTGGCAATTTTACCGCCGCCATGCACCAATATTTTTTTACCGTTGACAGATGCAACATCATCTAAAAATGACGAAAGGCTTTTTTCGTCATCAATTACGTTACCCCCAATTTTTATAATGAACAAATTCTCACCCGTTACTTTTTCAGTTGACGAGGCTGGTGATGATGTACTTATTTCCGGGTTATCATCCAATGGCATATTTTTTAACTGAAAGAATTTTCTGTTGAATTTTATGATTGCAATATTTCTGCCAACACCGCCTGCGCCGCCCAAACCCGGTTGGCGGCTTCCTGTGTTACGATACTATTTGGACCGTCCAGGATTTCATCACTCAGTTCCACATTTCTTCTTACCGGCAGGCAATGCATTACTTTGGCATTGTTGGTTAATTTCAGTTTTTCATTTGTCAGCATCCACGCGGGATCATTGCAATAAATTCTGCCGTAATCATTAAAAGTGCTCCAGTTTTTCACATATACATAATCAGCGTCTTTTAATGCCTCATCCTGGTTATGCGTAATGGCTGCTCCTTTGGTAAAAATTTCTTCCAGTTCATAATCTTCAGGGTGAGTAATTACAAAATCAGCTTCACCCCATGCATTTATCCACTGCGAAAAACTATTGGCAACGCATTGCGGCAGTGGCTTTACATGTGGCGCCCATGTTAAAACAATTTTAGGTTTACGACCGGTTATTGAAGTAAGACTGGCCATGTTTTCTTTAATCGTAATAATATCTGTAAGACTTTGCAGGGGATGCAATGTTGCGCTTTCCAGACTCACCACCGGAATGCCGGCGTACCTGATAAACTGGTTAATATACAACTCGCTGTAATCGTCATCACGGTTTTTTAATGAAGGAAATGTACGGATGCAAAGAATATCAAAATATTTTCCCAATACAGGTGCTGCATCTTTTACGTGCTCCACCGTACTGCCACTCATGATAGCTTCTTCTTCAAACTCAAGTGCCCAGCCATCCTGGCCAACATTAAAAACAATTGCTTCCATGCCAAGATTCTGTGCTGCCAGTTGCGTACTTAAACGCGTACGCATACTTGGATTCAAAAATAGCAAACCAATACGTTTGTTATTTCCCAACGCCTTATCCTTTAATGGATTTGCTTTGTAAGCAAGTGCTTTCTGCACCATCGCGTTGATGTTGGGCACATCATGAACAGAAATAAATTGTTTCAATGGTTGTTTATTTTTTTATTATCCTGAGTAATGATTAATTGCTAAATCCTTTCGTCAGTCGTCAATCGTGAGGGCCCTTGCGTCGCCAGGAACCCACTTCTGAACGATCAAGCCGTTACTGCTTTCTTGTTCTTTATCTCTTCAATCGCTTCCTGCAATGCCTCTAAGAATTCGTCTGTTTGTTTTTTACTGATAGCCAGTGAAGGCAATAACCTGATTACATCCGGCTTTGCTTCCCCGGTAAAAACATTAAAATCATACAGCAGCTTTTTACGCAGATCTTTTAATTCAGCAGGCACATCGAAGCCAATCATTAATCCACGTCCCCGGATATTTTCAATACCTTCCATACTTTTCAGCCGGTTTTTAATATACATGCCGCGCTGTTTGGCCATCTCAATAAGGTTTTCTTCTTCGATTACTTCCAGCACAGCCAATGCTGCTGCACAAGCCAGTTGGTTACCGCCAAATGTTGTGCCCAGCATACCATGCTTTGGTTGTATATGTGGTGCAATTAAAATACCCGCCACCGGAAAACCATTGCCCATCCCTTTTGCCATGGTATAGATGTCTGCATTTACGCCGGCAATATCATGTGAGAAAAACTGGCCGCTTCTTCCATAACCGCACTGCACGCTGTCGGCAACATACACGGCATTGTATTCATCACAAAGTGAACGTATCAATTGCAAAAATTTTTCATCCGCCACATTAATACCGCCCACACCCTGTATTCCTTCAATAATAACAGATGAAATTTCTTTGCCCTGCTCTGCAAATATTTTTTCCAATGCTTTTTCGTCGTTGAACGGGCAAAAGATAACATTATCTGTTTCATTTACCGGTGCTACAATTGCCGGGTTATCAGTAACCGCAACAGCTAAAGAAGTTCTGCCATGAAATGATTTTTTAAATGCAACCACTTTCTTTTTGCCATTGTGAAAAGAAGCAAGTTTCAGTGCATTTTCTGTCGCTTCTGCGCCGCTGCTGAGCAGGAACAACTGGTAATCTTCTTTACCACTTATCTTACCCAATTTAGTAGCCAGCTCCTGCTGTATTGGAATATGAACGGAGTTAGAATAAAAAGCAATCTTATTTAATTGTTCTTCAATTCGTTTTACCCAATGCGGATGTGTGTGTCCGATACTAATTACTGCATGACCACCATACATATCTAAATACTGCACGCCATTGTCATCCCATACATAGGAGCCTTGTGCTTTTACAATGGTAATGTTGTTGAGCGGATAAACGTCGAATAACTTCATTATTTTGAATTTGAATTATACATGTTGAATGCTATTGCCGTGCGGCCTTAAAAATAGTTTGCCTTTAATTTAAGCCCTGTTGTTTCTTCAATGCCAAAAATTAAATTCATATTCTGTACGGCATGACCACTGGCACCTTTTAATAAATTATCAATAGCACTATGTACGACCAGTTTGTTTCCGGATTTTTCTAATTGTACGACCGCTTTATTATTATTTACTACCTGCTTTAAAAATATTGGTTCATCACTCACAGATGTGAAAGGATGTGGCGCATAAAATTCCTTATACAGCATCTTCAGCTCATCAATACTTTTATCACACTTCATAGTAGAGCTGATAAAAATACCCCTTGTAAAATCACCTCTCCAGGGAACAAAATTGATATCAATATCCCCTGATGACTGCAATTGCGATAACGACTGGCCAATTTCGCCCAGGTGCTGATGTGTAAGCGTTTTGTACGCTTGTATATTATTTGCGCGCCAGCTAAAATGAGATGTATTGCTAAGCGACTGTCCGGCACCGGTAGAGCCAGTAATCCCTGTGGTATAAACATCACCCAGCAAACCTGCTTTTGCCAAAGGCAGTAACCCCAGTTGAATAGCGGTGGCAAAACAACCCGGATTGGCAATATTGTGTGCCGTTTGTATCTGCGCTTTATTTAATTCAGGTAGCCCGTACACAAAATTCCGACCGTTACATGCTGCATTGGCTGCCAAACGAAAGTCTTGCGATAAATCTATTATTTTAACTTTTTCCCCAATGACATTTGCTTCTAAAAAAAATTTTGCATCTCCGTGTCCCACACATAAAAACAACACATCAATATTATCATGCAAATCATTAGAAAATTGCAAGTCTGTTTCGCCAATTAAATCCTGGTGAACCTTTGACACATTATTACCTGCATTGCTTTTACTATTTATAAAAGCGATCTCCGCATGGGGATGATTCACCAGCAAACGAATTAATTCGCCACCGGTATAACCTGCTCCTCCAATTATTCCTATCTTAATTTTTTTCATTTCAGATACAATTAATCCGATCATTATTGGTTGAAGGCTGTGAGCTTAGTATGAATTCTATATCGCCCGCTGCGTTATTAATAACCCGGTGTTTTTTGCCTGCAGCGATATGAAAACCTTGTCCGGATTCAACCACAAACGTTTTGTCTTCTACTTCAAAAGTTGCCGTTCCTTTTAATATAAAAAAGAACTGCTGTGCGCGGTTATGAAAATGCAAAGTTTCTGTAGTTTGCGGCGGCATTCTTTCCTGCTTCACTGATAAATCTTTTGTATCCGCTAAAACCCAGCCATCGCAACCATCGCCCCATTGATAATGTGAGCTACATGTATCTTTAGAAACGATACTCATTTTGTTGCACTATCCTTCACCTGGTGATAAATCATGGTCTGGTTACCAAATATTTTACTGAAGCCACGCACATCTTCGCCACTCCATCCGTTGTTCATTTCTCCATATTTACCAAACCGGCTGCTCATTAAATCGTAGCCAGATTCTATACCGGTAACAACAAAACGATATGGGTGCAACTGAACAAACACGGTACCTGTTACGTTCTGCTGGCTATTAATAAAATAGGCTTCTATATCGCGCATCACAGGATCAAGAATTTGTCCTTCATGCATCCAGTTGCCATAAAATTGTGCCAGCTGATCTTTCCATTGCAATTGCCATTTTGTGAGCACATGTTTTTCAAGTGCATGGTGCG
>JBDUAY010000185.1:0-10495 GCA_040004415.1 Bacteroidota bacterium
GGCGATTCTTTTATTGTACATGATAATGTCCCAATATTCCTTTCCATAATTAACAAAAATCTCATCGCCTGCACGTATGTTCGCCGTTGCATGGATATAGACTTTTCCTTGCCTGACAACATAATCCGCGTTATTACGGATTCCTTTTATTTTGCTTAGTCCCTTTGCATCGTTTGCATATCTGCCCAATGCCTTCATGTTTTTCATTGCATCAACCACATGATTACGGTTTACATAAAACACATAACCATTAAACACTTTGTTAGCCAGGATATGCTTCCAGGTAGTAATTTTTCCACGATACTCTACAACTAATTCACCTTTTGAGATGGATGCTTTTGTAAACAGGCCTTTACCTGATTTGGGCAATGTAGATTTTTTTACAACGAGGCTTCTTTTAGTCATGTCAGTGTTTTGTTGGGTCTTGGTTACCAGTGCGTAAACATAATTAAATAATGGTGCCACAATTCCGAAAATGATTTTTTCTTTCCCATTGCAGGAAGAGATAATTATATACAGGTTTTTGCAAGTTGCTACTCAGGCAGATACAGAACGGCATTAGATTGGCAGTTCACGACGCAATGAAAAAAGTATTTGTAATAATTGTGAGCCTGGTACTTGGAGGATTTGTTATTGCGATACGCGTTCTGCAAAAGCGCGCTGATAGCCATGGATCTGACCATAGCCGTGAAAACTGGACGACCGCGATTCTTTTACTGATGACCTGGGGCACACCTTTCTTTTTACTTTTTATTCGAAATGATAGAAAAAAAAAGACTGAAAAGACAAGTGACTAGTTTTATTGAGAACAACGATGATGGCGGAAAGGGCCCCACCTGGATATGTAAGAAGGCATCACTACAACACGCCCGGCAAGCTTTATTTTGCCGGTTAAATAAGGGGAATATACTTTAGCACAATCCTGCTTCCTTCATAATCTTTTTTGAATTTTTCAAATTCATTGCCGTGTCTAAACCCGAATTTGAATATTGAGCCGGTGTTTTTATTTTCGCAATCTGTCAGGAAGAAATGAACTCTTGAAATATACTTGCAGACCAAATCAATTGCCATCTCTACTGATTTGGAAATCAATTCTGTCATCTGTTGAAAACAGATTATTCGCTATCTGTTATTTGTAAAATGAAGTTTTAATCCAATAACGCTGCCGGCAAATATCTATGCCCTTTTCGCATTTTGCAAATGAAAAGCTATTTTATTATGAAGATCTTCGGGCCGGAACGGCTTGGGTATAAAATCAATAAATCCTTTCTGTAATAAATCAGCCAGCATATTATCGTATGCTGCGGCTGTAAAAGCAAGTATTGGTACTTCCAGGTTTATCTTTTTAATTTCTTTTAAAGCAGTTGCACCATCCATTTCAGGCATTTCAAGATCCAGCAGCACCAAATCAAATTCGCCGGTTTTAAATGCCTCTACAGCCAGTTTACCATTTACAGCCTCTGTTAATTCAACGCCCCATTTTTGAAGGAAGCGTTTTGCAATGGCCATATTAACCGGATTGTCTTCTGCCAGTAAAATCCTGGTCCCGTTAAGTGGAACCAAATCTTTTGCCTTTTCTTCATTAATATACATTTTGCGATGCATATTAATTTTCCATTCAGTTGTAAATTGAAAAACACTGCCTTTACCCGGCGTACTTTCAACTACCAGGTCACTGTTAAACATATGCACTAATTCTTTACTAATGGAAAGTCCCAGCCCTGTTCCGCCATATTTACGTGTAGTATCAATTTCAGCTTGTGTAAAACTGGCAAATATTTCTTTTTGTTTTTCCTTCGGGATGCCAATGCCGGTATCTACTACCATAAATTGTATAGTTACCTTACTACTGGAAGCAAAGAGTCTTTTTACGATAAGACAAATGCTTCCCTCTTTTGTAAATTTAATAGCATTGGAAAGCAGGTTAGACAACACCTGGTTTAATCTTGTTTGATCTGTAATCACTTCCAGGTCCAGTTCTTCATCAATCTCTGTATAAAAATGCAATCCTTTGGCCGTTATCTGTGGTGAAAACTGTGCCGCTATCCTGGATGACAAATGACTGATATTTACTGGTGCCTCTTCCAGTTGAAGTTTACCGGCTTCAATTTTATTATAGTCCAGGATATCATTGATGAGCAACATCATATGTTCGGAAGAATACTTCAGAATCTCCAGTTGCGGCTTCTGTCCTTCCAGGTAATTTTCATATAACAGCAAATTAGATGCGCCAATAATACCGTTCAGCGGTGTTCGTAATTCATGGCTCATATTAGATAAGAACCTTGATTTTATATTAGCGGCCTCTTCTGCTTTCTGTTTGGCTTTCATTAGTGCAAACTCTGTCAGTTTTACATCAGAGATATCCAAAATACTTACCTTTGTATAACGTATACCCTTATACGTAAATGGCACAATGCTCACGTATCCGTAGAATTTCTTTCCATTCTTGGTATTAAAAGCAAGCTCTCCCTGCCAGTTCTTTGTATTTTCCGTAACTGATTGTTCTACTGAACTGAAATGTTTAACGTGCTCCGCACTGAACCAGGAGGAAACGGATGTTCCTTCCATTTCACTTAAATTACCGGCCTCAAATAATTCCAGCGCGCGGTGGTTACAATTTGCAATGGTATCAGACTCATTAAATATAATGAACACGCCATCGAGCGAAGTATTAAAGATGGTATCGCCAAACTTTTTCTCCTGTAAAATTGTAACTTCATTCTCTTTATTTAAACGCAGGATGGCATAGGAAAAGAATATAGTTGCTGCCAGCGAAACGAAAAGATTACTGTTATACAAATTTGCATACATACTTTCCTTCATGATCTGGATATCATTTACCTGGGGATTGCCCAGTATACATATTAATAGTGAAACCAGCGTGATACCACATATCAGCAAAAGCTCCTGGAAGTTTCTGCGTATGCTTACCACAAAAGTGAGTGCAAGAAAATAAGGGAAGTATAAAAGATAACCGCCTGCGCGCAATCCTTCTACATGACAAATAATAATTAAGTAGAGATTAATATTAATAATAGACAAGATGCGCCCGGCTTCCAGTCTTCTTCTGTAATTAAAATAATAAGCCAGTAAAAAAAGATACGCGGAAGTAACATTTATAAGTCCGCTGATGTATAGCGTATGATATATGTATATACCTACGGAAAAGCAGTTTACCAGCAGGGCCAGGATTATAAACTGGTTAAATCGTATTATTTTCTTTTCATGATCACGGGAAACACCCTCATTAATGCCTGTGTAAATAATATCCTGATAAATTGACCATGAAATATGTAATAATTTTTGCTTCATAGAGTTATTAGATAGGTGTTTTCCATTTTTTGATGAAAATGCCGCTGGTATATAACGAAAAACCTGAACATCTTATTTCCTATGGGAAGCGAAACTTTACCTAAACAGTTCATTTTTAATGAAAAAATGGACAAAGACACCCTGTACGGTCTCTATACCGACGATTTTGTGTACATAGAAGAGATTTTTGCGACCACCCTTCAACATTTCGATGCAGATTTTGGCGCCGTACAGCTGGCATACGAGAACGGCAATGTAGAAGATTTAAAAAGATCCGTCCACAAGATTAAGCCAACTTTCGGGTTCATGGGACTTCTGGAAGCACAGGCATTGTGCAAAAATTTAGAAGACGAATGCGTTCGGGCCGCGTCAATACACGACATTACCAAAGGATACATACATTTTAAAAACACGCTGCTGGAAGCAAAAGATATCATTCAAAGTGAATATCTCCGCCTCAAAGCTTTTAATGCTAACCCACTATGAACCTTACCTGTATTATTGTAGAAGATTTGCAGGTAGCTGCAGATTATCTGAACCGTTGCTGCGAAAAAAGCGGCCAGCTTTCTGTTAAAGGACATTTTTCTGCCGTACCCGAAGCGTTAGAGTTTCTCAACAGTAATGTTGTAGATCTGATTTTCCTGGATGTTGAAATGCCTGGTGCAACCGGCTTCGATTTGCTTGACCAGATTGCTTACTCACCCAAAGTTATTCTTACAACTTCCAAACCCGAATATGCATTTGATGCGTTTGAATACAACGTCACCGATTTCCTGAAAAAACCATTTACCTACCAGCGTTTCCTGGATGCACTTAAAAAAATCCCACAGGTAGCTGCCGATGTAACAGAGAATACAATTACCGAAACAGGCATCGATCACATTTTTATAAAATCTGACGGCAAACTAATACGCCTTAATAATGAAGACATTCTTTACATAGAAAGCATGGGCGACTATGTAAAATTTGTAACCGGTGAAAAAAAGTATATCACGCATAACACCATAAAAAACCTGGAAGAAAAAGTAAGCAAGCAAAGCTTTATTAAAGTTCATCGTTCTTATATTATCAATATTGATAAAATAAGCAACATCAGGGAAAATGGTTTATTTATCAGTGGTAAAGAAATTCCCATCAGCAAAGCACATAAGCAAGAAGTGCTCAAAAGATTAAACATAATATAGCATTGAGATTTTAGTACGTCGTATCCGGATGCAGTACTTAGAATTTATTACCAAGTATTCAGGCGGGGTGGCAAGAGCTTTTCAAAGATTGTAGCATCCTGTACACAGCATGTGTTACAATAGGCGATTCAATAGCCATGTAAGGTTTTGATTATAAAACTTATCCAGCTGTAATCTTTCTGTATTCACACAACGTCACGGTTTACAATGACAACCCCCCGGGATTTGACATTGATCAAGTTTCATGGCCAGGCATCTATATTCAGGTACGTTAAAACTACAGCGTAGTAGCGTCATAATGTACAGTGGGCAACACCGGTGTTGTGCAGTAAATAAGCTTTACCCCGCTGTTTGTTCCAAAAACCGCCCGTTCGAAATCGTTTATCGAAAAACATTTGGTAAAGAAATTTAAACAGTAATCTTTGCCTGTTGATATCTAATATCCCCTGAATAAACCGGCAAAATCCAGTCTTAAGAAACCAACTATCCAATTCCTGTAAAGTCCCGTTTTCCAATCCGCATCCGTATCCATTCCTTTGAATAATCAAGCTGCATATTCCTGTGTAAAACCCTTCCAAATATCTTTTGAAAATATTCCGATCCATTTTCTGTGAACCCTATTGAATGAAAACCCGCGCCTGTGTAACCCGTGTAAGTTCCCACCATTCAAGAAATTGCAAAAGCCGCTTTAATCAGGCGGCTTCTATTTTCTCTGAAACGTTCCTGCTATCTATTTTTTAGCAATATCAAATTTTCTAAAAATAGATTTTACAATGCCTTGAATTTCTTTATGGCTCAACCGCCGGCTGTTTACTTCGCCGGTTGTCCATGCCTGCCAAATAGTTTTATCTGTATTTGCGTCTGTCATAGTTAAGGTAAGTGTACCCTCCCTTACCGGTACATTATAATCGTTATAACCCAAATACCGTGATGGATAAAAAATAGTACCATAGTGCCTTGTATAAGGATTGAAATACAACCTTGATGTGGCCTGTGAATACACCGGGTTACTTTCTCTGCGGGTACTGCGTTCTATCAGTACATCATAACTTATTAAAACATCAGGATTATTGACTACTTCTTTCCAGCTTGTTTTTTGCAGTTCGCTGCTAACAGCATCATGCACGTTTTTATCTTCCAGCTCATTTGCCTTACTTTTTTTACCATCGTTTCCACTTATCCATGCAAATGTTTTATACTTCCTGAAATCAGTTTGTTTGTCTTTTTCTACCCGTACGGGCGCCGCGCAACCGGCTAATAAAAAACCAATTGTTATTGCAAAACCCGTTACGCAAAAAAATGTCTTTTTCATACGCTTAACTTTACGGTTGAGGGAATTTATTGCCCAGTACAAAGAGTGGCAAAAAGGATGCTATTCTTTTCAGGCATTTGCGAAACAAACAAATGAGCAACCGGGATAATTTTTTATCGTACAAAAAAAACACCGGTAATACACCGGTGCAAAAAAAATGAGGAGGTATTATCAGCTTAATCCAACTTCATAATGCTGCGCAGGTATTTCAATATCCATAAAACCTTTCTTCAGCAGCCGTTCTTTAAATGCCTGCTGCACATCATACTCGCCATGCACCAAAAATAATTTCTTCACCGCTTTTGCATCCTGGCAGGCAAGAAACTGGCTCAGGTCTTCATAATCTCCATGCGCACTCATACTCCGGATAGCGCCTATTTCAGCGTTTACTTCATGTTTAATACCATAGATACTTACTTCTTTAGCCCCGGCAATAAGTCTGCCTCCCAGTGAATGGGGCTCACAATAACCCGTCATTAAAATAGTATTGCGGCTATTCTCAATACTATTACTGATATGATGTTTTACACGACCTGCATCGGCCATCCCACTGGCAGAAATTATCACGCAGGGTTTAGTGAAATAATTTAGTGCTTTTGACTCATCTACCGTTTTAATATATTTTAATTCTTTAAAGCCAAACGGATCGTCATCGCTTTCCATTATCTTTTGAATATTGGCATTGAAATAACGCGGATAATTTTTCATTACCTGGGTAGCTTCAACACTTAACGGACTATCAACAAAATAAGATATAGCCGGTAATCGCCCTTCCACTTCAAGCTGGTTCAATGAAAACAATAACTCTTGTGTACGGCCTACACTAAATGCGGGCATGATTAATTTGCCTTTCTTTTGAAGACAAGCTTTATTAATCCATTGCAACAACTGATCAGGTGTTGTCGTATTATCATCGTGCAGGCTGTTTCCGTAAGTAGATTCTATAAGAATATAATCTGCCTGCGAAAACACCGCGGGCGATCTTAGAATTACGTCTCTGTATCTGCCAACATCACCGCTAAAAGTTACGCGCGTAGTTTGTCCGTTTTCTTTAACTTTCAAATGCACAGCAGCGCTTCCAATAATATGGCCGGCGTCTGTATATTGTAATGAAACATTTTCATCGATGGTAAACCAATCACCATACTCCACAGAGTTAAAATGACCCAGGCACGCTTTTGCATCTTCTATTGTATATAACGGGCCAATATAAGGCAATCCGTTTGCAGCCCTTTTTTTGTTGGAGAACTTTACATCATCTTCCTGTATTTCTGCTGAGTCTAATAATAATACCTGTGTAAGGTCTTTGGTGGCAGGTGTACAAAAAATCTTGCCGCCAAATCCATCTTTTACCAGTTTTGGTATCAGCCCGCTGTGATCTATATGTGCATGAGATAAAATTAGAAAATCAACTTCACTGGGTTCAAACCCCCAGTTACGGTTAAGGTTATCGGTATCAGGGCCCATGCCCTGGAACATGCCGCAATCGAGCAAATATTTTTTACCATTTGTTAGTGTGAGCAGATGTTTGGAACCCGTTACGGTACGTGCGGCGCCATGGAAAGCAATTTTCATATATTTCTGATTTTGAGATTTCTTGATTTGGCAATTTTAACGTTGCGATTTAAAATGCAGAGATTTCTTGATCTGTATAAATTGTCACATAAAAGAGATCATCACATCTCTCCATCCCAAAATCTGCAATTTCTCATTTTGCTCTTGCTTTAAACGACCAGGTAATATAAAATTCAGCCACCTTTTCACCTTGCTCATTTACGCCAACTGATGTAGCAGTAAACGCCTGTCCCTCTCCTGTTGCAATTGCCTTTTCAATGGTAGCTTGTAGCTCTTCTCCATCCAGGCAGGTAAATATTGATTTGCCGGTAGCCTTTTTAAAATAGACTGATTCCAGTTTCACCACCAGCATAGAAACAGCAGGTTTTCTCTTGTGTATATGCATCATACCCAGTGACCCTGTAGTCATTTCCGCGGCCATCGCCAGGCAGGCAAAATAAGTTGATTTAAAAGGATTTTGGGAGAACCATTGGTATGGGATGGAAACAATACATTTTGTTTCATCGATGTTCATAATTCTCACACCACTAAAAAAAGCGGCCGGCAGTTTAAAAAAAAGAAATATCCTGAACTTCACAGGGTGTTTCATGAGCCGGATAAATTCTTGTGCAGGGGTGTTCATATAATATTATTGATGATCTGAGTATACCCGCTTTATTTAAAAGTGCCCGTGCCGGTAAAGACGGCTGCCGCTGAATTATTAGTTCTTATCAATTTCCACAACACAAGCCACCACATCATTATCTCCACCGGTTGTACTGAACTGCATACTTCCTTTTCCAGTGCTCTGAAAACGCACTCCTTTGATGAGCTGGCTACCCAGTGCAGTATTTAGCCTTGTGCCATAATCCTGCTGCGGATTCTGACTTATTTGCTGATTTAGCTGGTACCAGTTCAATGGCTTTTTACTAATCACTACTGCCATCATATCTCTTGTACCAACGCTGTCTGGCGTAAGGCTTTTATCTCTTGGAAACATTCTGTAACCGGCAATCCCACAAAAGGGTGCGTATTTTGTTTTGGTTGGATCTTCTTTGGTTGGATAGGGAAACAATGTATAGCTTGAACCGTCAGTATCTTTTCCAAATACATACACATAGCACTCTGTACTATTCTTAACTTCCATTTTAAATTTACTCCCTTTTCTCACGGGCGTTGTATTGATAAATTTATTATCGCCATTGGTACGCAAAGGAATATATCCGCGCGCTACTGTTTTTTTCTGGCCATTGTCATACTCAACCTGCACCAGGCCAACTTCACATTCAAACGCGAGGTTTGCGGCAGCGCCCACCCGTTGCATAGGTTCAAGTCCGTATGCTTCGCGAACAAATTTTTTAAAATCGCCATACCGTACCCATGCAAAACCATTTGTTCCCCATTGACTGCCCCAGCTGTTCATCAATAAAAAAGCCCCCCCATATTTTGCATCATCGTAACCAACCACACACATGGCATGCCCGCCAAATCCCTGCATGCTATTATCGTCTCCGGAAGGTTGCCACAGATCTTTACCCATCATGTCTTGCATAAAACTTTGGCCAACCATCATTCCAATGGCCACGGGCGCACCCTGTGATAAATTTTGTTTAATGGCCGCGAGATCAATTACATCAGTTGAATTTCCTACCGTCAGCCTGTTAAAACCGCGCATTTTATATTGAGTCGCCTGCTGTTCTAATTGCGGACCAGGCTGATTCGTGCAATCTTTATCTGTATAAGGAAAAGCATTGTATGGAACCGAGCCCTGTTTGGTCATAAATTCCATCGCCTTTTCAATATAAGAGCCTTCGCAACCATCCAGGCCAATCTGGTTATATAAAAAAGACGGACTAAACTTAACGTTCTCGCCGGGTTGCCCGGTGCGCGCAGATTCTAAAATTGATCTTGCTGCATAACAGCTGCTCCAGGCTACGCAACTTCCCTGTTTACCCTGGTCGCCAACTGTTGGTGCATATTTTTGCAGGTTAGCACTCTCCGGTAGCGGATTTTTTGTATTGTCTTCCGTTAACGGCTCATAAATATTTGCCTTGCCAAATTGTTGTGGATCAAGCATGCCGCCGGTAGCCAGTGTCCCTATTTGATTTACAACATTACCACCAGTGCCCATGTTGCAGCCGCCGCGGCCAAACATAAAATAGGCAATACCCCCAATTATCAAAATAACAATACCGGCCTTGCTGCGGAACAATCCAAAAACGAGTGGCAAAAGGCCCAGCAGGCCGCCACCACCTCCACCAAATCCACCACCGCCTCCGCCGCTGCTGTTATCATCATTTGATTGCTCTTCCTGCGGATCGTCTGTCATTCTTATAGGCATAGTGAAATGTTTTGTAGTGAATAATACCTGTACAAGTTAAGTAAAAGGTTTAAAAGATGTTTCCTGCCTTCAGATGAAAAAAAATCACCATCCGTTGCAAGTTTTCTTACCTCAATGGTAGAAATTTTAAGGCAGGAAAAAACACGTATCGATATAGTAAAAACTACCGTAAAGTGGTATTGCAGTATTTGCCTGATAAGCTAACTTGCATCACTTAATTACCTCAAGCAAAAACTATTTTATGCCTCCAAAAAAGAAAAAAGTGACCGCAAAAAAATCCGCTGTAAAGAAATCTGCTCCGGTAGTTAAAAAGGCAATTACTAAAAAAGCCCGGCCGGTTAAAAAGAAATCAGCAGCATTAAAGCTACCGCTGACTGGTGCTCAGCCAAATACAATTTATATCGAAAGTTCCGCGTTCTTTCCGCTTAATAGCTCAGCGGGCTATGTTGATCTTTTCCAGGATGGAAGATGCGCTGCATCTGCCGGTAACTCACTTGCAACACCCGTGGTATTGCCGGTTGGCGCAGTACTTACATCTCTTTCAGTTCATTATATGAATACCACCACTTCTACAGTTACCTGCTTTTTTTTACGCAAACATGCCGACAGAAATTCACCCTCCGGAGAAATTGAAATGTCTTTTATCAGTCTTCCCCCGGCTACATTGCCACCCGACAATTATCTAACGGCAACAGCCACCCTTTTTCCTGACGGAGGCATAATCCGGGACAGGTTCCTGCATTATATTGAAGTGCCAAGCACAGGTAATTGGGGTGAAGGTGGAAAGCT
>JBDUAY010000186.1:0-10491 GCA_040004415.1 Bacteroidota bacterium
CATTAGCAAAGGGATGCGCACAGATTTACTGCGGCACCGTATTAAGGTTACTGCCATACATCCGGGTGCTGCGGATACAGAATTTTCCCTGGTCAGGTTCAAAGGCGACGAGGAAACGGCAAAAAAAATATACGAGGGTTATCAGCCCTTAACCGCTGAAAATGTGGCAGATGTAATTTACTATTGTGCGTCGTTACCAGCCCATGTATGCATAAATGATCTTGTTCTCACCTGCACAGCACAGGCAGATGCTTTTTATTTTTTAAAGGCAGGGTGAAACCCTTAGACGCAAGCGATTGAGCATATTTTCCACGAAAATCATGGCCTGCCCTTTGCATTAATGACAATGATTTTATATATTGAGGTTTGTTTGTAATCCGTCATCCTCTTAAAACCCGCATCATGAAAGGCTATCTGATAAAATTCAGCTTCCTGTTTGGAATCATCTTTCTTTCTGTTACTTCAAATGCACAGGAAGAAGTAATAAAGCTGGAGGGCTGTATGAACGACTCCTACAGGGTTCAGATAGACAGTTTGAAACAGTTATTTGCGGGCCAGGGTTATGAAGTAGTACGCGAGGCTTCCGTTAAAATGGAAAGCGAGTATGAATTACCCATTGTTCTTCCCCTCACACAAGGTGCCTGGTATCAATTTATTTTTATAGGAGATCCTACTTCAAAATTATATGAAGTTCGTATGTACGACTGGAACGAAAAACAGGTTGTGTACAAGAAAAATATGTGGGGAGATGTAGACGGAAATATCATCAGCTATCCCTACATATCACAGTTCACAGAGTACCATCTTATTAAACCAGTACAGGTTAATAAAAACAAAAAGAAAAATCTTTGCGGCTACGTAATGCTGTTAAAAAAGACAAAATAAAACTTGGTAATCAGGCGCTTTATTTTCCTTCCTTCAAACTTTAAGATTTCATTTAGTATCGTTTGCAATGATTCAGCGTTATTAATTTTAAATTCATTTCATGATTTTTAAATTGATAGCTGCTTTCCTATTATTCCCCGCATTCATTTCTTTTTCCACTTTCAATGATGGCAAAGAAATACCCTGGAACGCTTCCCGGAAGCTTGCCTGGTCTGATTTTAAAAGCCGGCCCGATAATAATTCTTCCAATGCGGCACTCACCAGTTCCAAAATTATTTTTAACTACGGATATGGATCTGAAAAAGGCTTTAATTATACCATTAGTTGTGTATTTGATAAAACGAGTTCCTGGGGAAAAGTAAAAACAGATTATATCCTTTCTCATGAACAGGGGCACTTTGATATTGCAGAAATATATGCCCGCAAATTAAATAAGGCCATGAAAGAATATTCTTTTAATGCCAGCACCGTTACAAAAGAAGTGCCCGCTCTTTATCAAAAAATAATGCAGGATGAAAGTGAACATCAAAAACAATACGATAGTGAAACCAATTATAGCAGAGATAAAGAACAGCAGGCTATTTGGTTAGAAAAGATTCAACGTGATCTGGATCGGTTAAAAGAGTATGCTGATTATCATTAAACATAAATTCATTAGAAATTATAAAAGCAAAAAAGATAGCAATACTTGTTATAACCTCAGGAACAAGTTAGTATTGCCATCTTTACCCGTAATCTTGTTTGGAGCGCCGGCGGGCGGCTCTATCCAGTATTTTCCGTTTAAAACAAATTTAAATTGCCTGGTGGTTCCTTTTTCTCCAATAGCCGATTTGCTTACGACAAGTTTGTATAAAACAGCGTCTGTTCTCTTTAGCACAAATGCTGCGCTGCCCGGCTTCCAGTCATTAAATTCTCCCGCAACGCATACTTCCTTTATTTCGGCACGGCGCCTATCCAGCTCAAATTCAAGGGTTCCTATCTTAATTTTTTTTGCTGACCAAATACAAATTCAATAGAATCGCCTTTATCTGAATACCCAAATGTTGCTTCGTTTTGAAATGGAAAATTATTACCCGCTTTTAATATAAAGCTTGTAAGGGAAATAAATAGCAGCACAATTGCAGGCAGTGTATATTTATTCATAAATAAGATTATTAAACACAATTGTAAGCCTTGTGCCCGGGTAATTAAGTTAACGGACCGTAGATTTCTTTTGTAATAAAATACTTCGAAAGCCTGGGACAGGGCCAATCGATTTATATTAAAAGGGTTGCTTAAAAATAGGCATCCTTTATAATTTTGTGTTGGGGGGATAGTGCTTTTTAACAAGAAATTGTAACCTGCTTTACATTAGCAGCAAACAAAAAAGCATTTTCATTACACATGAAATGCTGTAAAAATAGTATGATGTAAACTTATTAAAACAATCCATACAATTGCGCATCAACCTTGCGGATGATTTCACCCATGTGTTCTTCGTTTTCTGCAAATTTATTTTTATCGATGTCTATTATCAACAGTGCACCTTCTTTATAACTTTCAATCCATTTGTTATAATAATCGTTGAGGCGCTTTAAATAATCCAGCCGTATATTTTCTTCGTATTCGCGGCCACGCTTTTGTATTTGTCCTACTAACGTGGGTACAGAGCCTTTCAAATAAATAAGCATATCCGGCGGCTGCACCATAGTTTTCAGGGTCTGAAAAAATTTATAGTAATTGTCAAAATCGCGCTTGCTCATTAAACCCATTTCATGAAGATTGGGCGCAAAGATATTGGCATCTTCAAAGATAGTTCTGTCCTGTATAACCGTTTCTGTACCGCGATGTATATCGAGCAGTTGTGTAAGACGACTGTTTAAAAAATATATCTGGAGATTAAAACTCCAGCGGGGCATGTCGTCATAAAAATCATTCAGGTATGGATTATGATCAACATCTTCAAACTGCGGTATCCACTTATAATGTTTACTTAATAATTCAGTCAATGTAGTTTTTCCGGCGCCGATATTTCCGGCAACCGCTATGTGCTTGGGTTTCTTACTTTTTGCCATGGCCATTGGTACAATTTGCAGATGATAGTGCCGCTAAAAATATACAATTCTCCCAACTGTTCCATCATTAACCAGGAAAATAATCAGTAATATTTTAGCCCTATCGCATCCCTTACCAATTGTATGGTATCAACCGCGCTTTTTCTCGCTTTGGCTGTTCCTTTTTCCATTATTTCACGCAGGTATTTTCCATCGTTCTGTATGGCTGCGGCTTTTTCACGTAATGGTGCAATAAATGTCACCATATCCTCACCCAGTTGCTTTTTCATATCACCATAACGGATGCGGCAATTATCATAATCCTTCTCAAACTTCACCAGTACTTCTTCCGTGCTTACCAACCGCATTAACTGGAAAACGTTTTCGATATAGCCCGGTTTAATTGAATTTGCTTCGGTTGGACCGGCATCCGTTTTTGCCTTCATTATTTTTTTCCGAATAACATCGTCTTCATCACTCAAATATAAAGTGGCATTCTGGTTGATACTCTTACTCATTTTACCGGTACCGTCAAGGGAGGGCACTTTAACCAGGCTGTCACCAAAATTAAATGCTACCGGTTCTGGAAAAATTTCGCCATAACGGTGATTAAAACGGTTGGCGAAATTGCGCGCCATTTCCAGGTGCTGCTCCTGGTCTTTACCCACCGGCACATACATGGCGCGATGAATTAAAATATCAGCCGTTTGAAGCACCGGATACGTAAGTAATCCTGCGTTTACATTGTTTGGTGACTGGCGCACCTTTTCTTTAAAAGTGGCTGTTTTTTCCAATTCACCTTTGTAAGCCATCATATTAAAATAAAGATATAATTCAGCAATCTCCGGCACAGCACTTTGCGCGTGAAAAGTACATTTATCAGGATCAAGCCCTGCCGCAATACATTCAGCAAAAACCCGGTGCACATTGGCTTTTAGTTCTTTTGTATCGGGGTGTGTGGTGAGCGAATGCCAATCAACCACCGAAAAATAACAGTCATAATCATCCTGCATGCGCACCCAGTTTTGCATGGCGCCAAAGTAATTGCCCAGGTGTAAAAACCCCGTGGGACGAATACCGCTCATTACAATTTCTTTCTTTTTCATAAGAGCGCGAAGATAAGAAATCGTGCGGCGTAAGACACCAGGTGTAGCGAAGAAATCACGGGTTGTGAGACCTCAGGTGGTTCAAACTAAAATGGGTTCATAGCTTCCGGGCATATCTTAGGTTTCACGCCCGGTGCCTCGCGACTATTTTTCCCACCTTTCATCATAAAACTGCGCCGCTTGCAGGCAATTCTTTATTTTTGTTGCTATGGAAGTAACCAGCGAACTGATAGATAATTTGGCCAACCTTTCCAGGCTAAAATTTAGTGATGGGGACAAAGTTGAGATTAAAAATGATTTGCAGCGTATGATTGCCTTTGTTGAAAAATTACAGGAAGTTGATACTACCGGTATTGAACCATTATTACATATGACTGAAGAAATGAATGTGTACCGGGAAGACGAAGTAAAAGGTTCCATGCAAAAAGAAATAGCACTGGCCAACGCACCTTCCGCCAATAATGATTATTTTAAAGTACCTAAAGTAATAAAAAAGTAACCTTCACCACTAAGATCAACCTGTATTACATGAGCACAATCATACAACTGGAAAACATACAAAAAGCTTATTACATGGGCAAAGAACCCATACCGGTTTTAAAAGGAATTTCACTCGGCATTTTAAAAAATGAATATGTGGCATTGATGGGACCGTCAGGCTCTGGTAAAAGTACACTGATGAATATTGTGGGTTGCCTCGACTCACCCACGGGCGGCCGTTATATATTGAATCAGCAGGATGTAAGCAAAATGTCGGACGATGACCTGGCAGAAGTTCGTAATAAAGAAATCGGTTTTGTATTTCAGCAATTTAACCTGCTGCCGAGATTAACAGCTGCAGAAAATGTAGCGTTGCCGTTGGTGTATGCAGGCATCGCAAGAAAATTGAGAACAGAAATGGCGATGGCGGTACTTGAAAAGGTTAGCCTTACAGACAGAAGTCATCATAAACCAAATGAATTGAGTGGTGGTCAGTGCCAGCGTGTGGCCATTGCAAGGGCACTGGTAAACAATCCATCTATAATTTTGGCAGATGAGCCTACCGGCAACCTGGATACCAAAACATCTATTGAAATTATGGATATTTTTGGCGCCATACAGGCAAGCGGAAACACGGTTGTATTGGTTACGCACGAAGAAGATATTGCGCTGCACGCCCACCGTGTAGTAAGGTTAAGAGATGGATTGATAGAAACAGACAGGCTGAATGAAAAAATTACTGCGTCATTGGTGCATTAAAGACAGGTTTAGGTACTTGAGGTGTAAGGTTTTTTCATCCGGCATCTCTGAAAAAGAATATAAAAGTTTCTACCCGGTTAACCTTAAACTTTCCACTGGTAACTTTAAACTTTCTTACGTTGTCTTCAAAAATCTACACTAAAACAGGCGATAAAGGAACCACTTCTCTTATTGGCGGCACTAAAATACCAAAGTCTGATATACGCATAGAAGCTTACGGAACAGTGGACGAACTCAATTCTTATATTGGCCTGTGCAAGGATCTATTGAGCGATGAACAAAGCCGCAAAATTTTGCTGGAAGTACAGGATCGTCTATTCACAATTGGTTCATCGCTTGCATGCGATCCAGTTAAAGAACCAAAAATGCGCATACCGGATTTAAAAGAAACAGATGTAACACTTTTAGAAAACGAAATAGACAGGATGAATGAATCAATACCGGCAATGAAATCTTTTATTTTACCGGGCGGACATGCAACATTATCTCAATTACATATTGCGCGTTGTGTTTGCCGCCGTGCAGAGCGTTGTTGCGTACGGCTTGAATTGGAAACGCCGGGTGAAGATCCGATCATCATAAAATACCTGAACCGTTTAAGTGATTATTTATTTGTGCTGAGCCGCTATGCCGGGCACCTGCTGGGGGTTGAAGAAATTCCGTGGAAGCCGAGAGTTGACTAGTGGCTGGTGCATCGCCACACCAGGAATCACATATTTCTTCAAACAATTTTCCCATCTTTCATATGCAGTATTCTGTCGCTCATTTGCGCGAGCTCTTCATTGTGCGTTACAATTAAGAAGGTTTGTTTGAATTCTTTACGCAGGCTAAAAAAAAGATCATGGAGTTCGCGTGCATTGCCAGAATCCAGGTTGCCGCTGGGTTCATCCGCAAAAATTATTTTTGGGTCGTTGATTAAAGCCCTTGCGACTGCCACCCGCTGCTGTTCGCCACCTGAAAGTTGTTGCGGCTTATTCTCTGTTCTGTCGGCCAGGCCCAGCAAAGCCAGGAGATCATTGGCTTTTTCAGCTACTTCTTTTTTACCCCGTCCGCCAATCCATCCGGGTATACATACATTTTCAAGGGCGGTAAACTCGGGCAACAAATGATGAAACTGGAAAACAAAACCAATATTACGGTTACGGAAAGCCGCCATTGCTTTGGCATTCAAGTCGCCCAAATTTTTGTTATCCAAAGAAATGCTGCCGCTGTCGGGCTTGTCGAGCGTACCTAATATGTGCAGGAGCGTACTTTTACCTGAACCCGACGGACCTACGATGCTCACAATTTCGCCTTGTTTAATGGTAAGCCCCACCCCTCTCAGAACCTGTAATTGCCCGTACGCCTTTTGTATAGCCGTTGCTGTTAGCATGTTTTAACGTCTTATTCCTTTAAAATACGAACCTACAATTTTATTCGTTCTTACCACAGGGCAGCCAATAATTTGGCTATTTAAAATGGTGAAAAACTACATTTGGTTGTTCAGTATTAACCATTACATTTGCCGAAAATTAAAGACATTCAACAATGTTCTGGACACTTGAACTAGCATCCTATTTAGAAGACGCACCCTGGCCAGCTACCAAGGACGAGTTAATTGACTATGCCATCCGCAGCGGTGCGCCCATCGAAGTTGTAGAGAACCTGCAGGAACTCGAAGATGAGGGTGAAATTTATGAGGCCATTGATGATATCTGGCCAGATTATCCCTCACAGGAAGACTTCTTCTTTAATGAAGATGAATATTAGATTCCGTACATTTTACGGAATACTCATTCTATACAAAAAAACCGTGCATGCAAATGCGCGGTTTTTTTATGTGAAGGCCCTCGATATCTATCATTGAATGTTAATCATTGAATGTTAATCATTGAATATTTACTGGTTGGGTGCATAAGACAATATACAATGGTCAATGTACCCTGTTCAATGCTCAATAAAAGGCAAATCAGACCTGTTTTATTCCACGCCCAGCTTTGTCATCACCTCTGTACTTACGCCCGTGGAAGAATAGCCGCCATCATGATATAAATTTTGCATGGTAACCATACGGGTGAGATCAGAAAACAGGGTAACACAATAATCAGCGCATGATTCGGCACTTGCATTACCCAATGGAGAAATGGCATTGGCATAATCGTAAAAATCACCAAATCCTTTAATGCCATTACCAGCAGTGGTTTTTGTGGGCGATTGCGAAACCGTATTGATGCGAACTTTTTTATCTAACCCATAATGATAACCGAAACTGCGGGCAATAGACTCCAGCATCGCTTTTATGTCTGCCATATCTGTATAAAAAGGATAGGTACGCTGGGCTGCTGCATACGTAAGCGCAACCACGCTACCCCATTCACTGATGGCATCCAATTTTTTTGCAACCGCCAGCATTTTATGCAACGACATAGCGGATACATCAATGCCCTTCATGAAATAATCATAATTAGATTCTTCATACGGTACATTTTTGCGGATGTTTACACTCATCCCAATTGAATGCAGCACAAAATCAATTTTCCCACCCAGCACCTCCTGCGATTTTGTGAACAGGTTGGTTAGCTCATCTATATTAGTCGCATCGGCAGGAATAATTTCTGCTTTTGTTTTTTCTGCCAATATTTTTATTTGCCCCATGCGCATGGCAATCGGTGCATTGGTCAATACAATGGAAGCACCTTCTTCATAAGCTTTTTCGGCCACTTTCCACGCAATGGAATGTTCATCCAGTGCACCGGTAATGATTCCACGTTTTCCTTTTAACAGATTATATGCCATAGCGATAAATTGAATATTTATTGTGGCGCCAAAAATAAGAACTTATTTTAAAGCCGGTGGAAACAACCATAGAATTAACCGTACGGCAAAAAATACACCCACAAAGACCATTGCAAAACCACTTAGCAGGTAAAATATAAGCCTGCCAAAAGATTCACGTGGCTTAATGAAACGTTGAATATACTTATTGAGCCACCATGCCAGCACGGTAAAAGCCAGCAGCACAAAAAATACAGGGAGGGGGATATTTTTCATTGGGAAGAAAAAAATGTTTTGATGCTAATTTATTGTTTTGCACTGCATCATTCCGGCAGGTGGAATGCGCACCAGGGATTTTAAAAATACAGGGAGCGGAATATTTTCATTGAAACAGAATTAAAGTATATTGAATATTGCTCATTGAACGGGTCAGTAATATTCAATTTTCAACTTTCGATGTCCAGGCAGAAAGCCGGAGGAATGATCTGTTAATTCATCAGCATCTCTCTCGCATTTTCCAATGCGGCGGCCGTTGGTTTTTCGCCACTCAGCATACGCGCAATCGTAGTAATGCGTTCGTCTTTTGTGAGCAACCTGATATTTGTCTTAATCGCATCACCTTTTATTTCTTTATACACAAAGAAATGCGCATCTGCTTTGCCGGCAATTTGCGGTTGATGCGTAATGGAAATTACCTGGCGCTGCGCGGCGAGTGCCTTCATGATGATGCCCACTTGTTTTGCTGCCTCCCCGGAAATACCGGTATCTATTTCATCAAAAATTAATGTGGGCAGATCAAGCGACTGTGCCACGAGCGATTTGATACATAACATCAGCCTGCTTAGTTCCCCGCCGGAAGCCACTTTGCGGATAGGTTCAAACCGGTTGCTTTTATTGGCGTCGAAAAGAAAATCAATTTTATCTGAGCCGTATTCATTCAATGACGAAACCGTTAGCGTTTGTATATCTGCTTTTAACCTTGCATTGGGCATGCCTACCTGTTGTAACAAAGCATTAACTTTTTCTTCCAGCGGCTTCGTTTGCTTCTTCCTGTTTTTAGAAAGCTGCACGGCAAATTCCTGTGCCGAAATAAATAAAGCCTGTGTTTCTTTTTCTTTTACGGCGATGGCCTCATCAATATTCAATACAGCCTGCAGTTTGTCCGAAAGTTGCGACTGTACTTCCAGCAATTCTTTGGTATCTTTTACGTTATGTTTTTTTAATAATTTATACCCAATAGCAATGCGGTCACTTATTTGCTCAATTCGTTTGGGATCATACTGCACATGATCATTGATGCGTGCAATTTCATCGCCAATATCTGTCAGTTCAATCTGAGCAGATTGAAGACGCTGCAACAAATCTGGCAATGCAGCATGATAAGCTGTATAAGCCAGCAATTGCTGCAACATGCGTTTTACCCGCTGCACCAATGGCTCTTCACCTTCGTTCAGTTCGTAACTTACAGCAGATAATGCACCCTTGATTCCTTCGGCGTTGCTTAATAATTTTAACTCGCCATCCAAATCTTCCAGTTCATTTTCTTTGAAGGCCGCTTCTTCGAATTCATCATGCAGAAATTTATTGTAATCGTATACGGCAGTGAACTGTGTTTTCTGTACCTGTAATTCCTGTAGTTTTTTCCCTGATTGCTGCCAGTTATGAAACACCTGTTGGTATTGTTGCAGCAATGCAGCATTACCCGCCAGCGCGTCCAGCACCTCGCGTTGAAAATCAGTTTCGCCCAATGCAAGTGTATCAAATTGCTGGTGCAGATCTACCAGCATGGCGCTTAGCTGGCGAAGCTGTTCAAGATTTACGGGTGTATCATTTACAAAGGCCCGTGATTTACCGTTTACTCCAATCTCTCTCCTTATCACCAGGATTTCTTCCATATCTAAATCATGTGCAGCAAAAAATTGCTGTACATTTTTTTTACCACCGGTTTTAAAATAGCCTTCTACAATACATTTTTTATCCCGGTTCAGCAAAGCCGCGCTGTCGGCACGGTCGCCCAGTATTAATGAAAGAGCGCCCATTAAAATAGATTTACCGGCGCCTGTTTCGCCCGTAATAATATTAAGCTGACCAGAAAAATCAATTTCTATTTCATCAATGATGGCGTAATTTTGTATGTGTAGTTTCTGCAGCATATTCAATGGCAAATTAGTGGAAATTTTCACGCAAAGACAGCTAAGAGAAGCAAAGACTGGAAGCTGTTGACAACTTTTTGTTTCACGCAAAGACAGCAAAGAAAAGCAAGATCAAAATCCTGAAATCCGCTAATCCCAGTTCAGACAGTTTCACGCTGCGTTTGGGCGAAGCGGCGCTCGCAGCGTCTTCTACGCAAAGACAGGAAAAAAAAGAGCTGGCTTCCCATTCCATTACTCCGAAAAATCCCAATTCAGGCAAACTTCTCGCCCGCCTGAATGCCGAAGTCGGGCAGGCAAAGACAGCAAAGAAAAGGAAGATCA
>JBDUAY010000187.1:0-10488 GCA_040004415.1 Bacteroidota bacterium
TCCGTTCTGCGCTGATCAAAATACAGGATTATTTTTACGCGGTTGTTCAGCACGTAGTCGATGCTTGGAGAAATAGTAATCACTTTTTGTCCGGCAGTAGGCAGCGATGTAGGTTGATCCAAACGGCTATTGGAAGTGATATCATCGCGTACGCTGAAGTCGAGTGTAAACGTAATATCGTTCTCTAATTTCTTGGTATCTTTTTTCGTAAACGGAACTTTGAACGGCAACGGAAATCCTTTCTTTCTCCATCTTCCGCCAAATGTAAATTCAGTAGAACGCGATTCACTTAACTGGAAATCTATCAAACTTAAACTTAACTGGCGCGATTTCTTATATTCAAATCTTGCACCCATCTGGTTGGTGAACTGCATATCCAAATCAATGAATGGCGCGAATGATTCAGATATCGTTACGTTGGGCACCAGGAAGTATGGTACGAAGCTGCTTCCACCACCAGACGTATCAATAAAGCCGGGATAATTATGCGCGAGCGGATCCTGGTAAAGCAATGCAGAACTAAAACTGTTCATGCTAAGTGTACTATTGTATGCATGACTCACCGTAAAATTGCTGAATATTTTTTCCATACCCGGAATCCTGGTTAAGCCATTATACGATATCCGCCAGTTGGGTAATGCTTTTATACCGCTGAAAGGATTTGAACTCACCGTTGGATTATCCTGTTTCATTAACGCAATGGTATTTGGATCCTTCCCGGTATACGCCGCAAGAAAAGCAGGTATCAAAATATCCTGTGCATATTTATCATACCCTTTATAATAGCCATTTGCATTTTGAATAGGATTGCCGAGTGCGTCTTTTGAATATGGATTTAATGACGCAAGGCGCGCAGATAGAATAGATCTGTAATTCTCAAACTTTAAAAAAGTATTTGATACTTCGTCTGGTTTTGTTTTTTCAAATAATGTCTGGAAAGAAATATAGCTTACACTAAAGCTTCCCGCTGAATAAGGACTCAGGCGCGCGAAGCCTGATGTTCCGGTGGTGTCTTTGTATAATTCAGAATACGTTTTACCAAATGTTTTATCAACGTTTACATCAATGGTAAGATCGCGTGCCGGAATTAACTGTGCGTTAATTTTAAAAGTTTCATTGTAATCCTGCCGGTTTAAATTATTTAGTAATGGGTTATGTGTAAAGAATCCTTTTTTTGCAAAGTTGTTGATGTAATTCGTATCCGGTTGCCTTCCCAAAATAAAATCAACACCCGGCGCCATCGTTCTCCAGTTCATGCCCAGTAATTTTGAACTGTCTGTGTATCCCGCCAGGCTGGTGGTACCAGTAGAATTATAAGTTAGGCTCATTCTTTTTACCGATGTAAGAATGCGCGCAATCACTTTAATAACTTTATTTACTTCTGGCAGTGCATTAAGATCTTTTACTTTATCTTTTTTGCCTTTTGCATTGGTTGAGTCCGCTGCTTTTTTAGCACCCGGTAATGGTGGCACCGGTGTTGCTGCTTTCGGTGCGTCCCAATCGATGGCACGCAAGAAACGGCTCTTCTGATAGAGCTTTGTAAAATCAAGTTCAGCAGTTGCATTTTTATCCTGCGAGTTATTTAGAAAATTACCGAGGCTGCGCGCAACTGAATCCAATGAAGATGCCAGCCAACCATATTTAGCAATATAACCTACGCGCATTGTCGTCCAATCCAATAAAGGGATTTTGCTGGTAGGCAATACGTAACTGAATGTGGCCTGCTGCTGGTAAGAAACGTTTCTTCCGCCTTTCAAAAAGTTATTCCACATTCTGCTTCGCTCGTAGGCAGTTAAACGGCCCGGGGCTTCGTCTACCCGGGCAAGATTGGTTGCTGTATAATCAAGGTTAAATGATTTGGTAAAATCCCAACGCAACGTGTAATACCTGTCGAACGTAAAATATTTATTATACGTTTCTGGTAAAATACCTTTTGGCCCGCCAACGTTGCGCGCACGGAATGCACCAAACTGCCGTTTCACGTCTGCCCGGAAACTAAGTATAGACGGCATGGGACTGAAATTAAATTCTTTTAAAAACTTAAACCATGGGCTTTTTGATTTGATAAAATTTTTGAATGGAACAATATATTTCGGGCTGGTAGAGTAATTATAGCCCAGGCCACCGTGATGAACAATTAATTCGTCACTTTCAATTAACGGGTTATGATGTTCCTGCCGGGTGTAAGAATAACTGACATCCAGGTTTTCTATGCTCCATAAATGAATCTTTTTACCACTGGTATTATTCTTTTTTACATTGGTAAAATTGATGGTTCTTATCGTAGTGAGTTCTACCGCATCATTCCTGATAGAATCTTTGTTGGCGCCAGCCGCTTTTAATTTGTCTTTTAATTTTATATCCAAATCATATGGATCATACTCCGGCGTGCTGGTCGTTTGTGAATAGCTCGCATACATCGGAATGGAAATACCTGCTTTCTGTGGAAAAAATTTACCGAGTTCAAGATTTGTAGCTGCATCAAACTGCGACAAATTATCTTTAGCGCGTTCATTTACCCGCTGATCAATACTTCCAAAACCGATACCCTTAAAACTTCCGGAAAAAGTTAGCGTACCTAAATCCGCCAATTTCATATCAACCCTGCCCAACGCGGCAACACCACCTTTTTCATTCAGGTCGGCCAGGCGCAATTCATTAAACCATACTTCCGTACACACCGGTGTATTACCTACGTTTTGTACGCCTAAAAACATTCCCTGCACTTCACCCAGGTTGGGATTACCCAGGATGGCATAACTGGTTCCGTTGGCATCTTTCTCCCTGTAATAATTGGTGGGATTGCCCCTTGTATTTCGCCTTACTTTTAATTGTATCAACCGTTGAAGGCTAAGCGCTAATTCATTTTGTGCTGGCCAGATAATATTAGGATCAGTAGTATTGTACGGCGTTTTTGTAAGGGGTATTTTTATTTCATAATAGTTGCTTACAAAATCACTGCCCAAACGTACCACCGCTACCAGTGAGTTGGGTTGCAGCGGGTCAACAGCTCCTGATCCTTCTGCGTGTATAAACATAGAGAGCGTACCATATTGGCGCAAATCAAGATTAAACGTTTTGAATACTCCCCTTGCATCATTTTGTGCAAGATTACAAATCTGCAGGCTCATTGCCTGTTCGTTCTGAAAAAGATTTACGTTGTTATTGCTGAGCAATTGCTGGCGTTCTACGCCTGGTGGTGTAACATACGGAACAGGCGTGCGTGTGCTGTTTTGTTCAATATTAACTGCCAGTACATTAAATACGGTGGATGTAGTGGTTGGAATATTTGTATAGTTACCTGTTGTATCAACATTAAAATTAAAATTTCTCCATTGGTTACGCACCAGTTCAAGCTCTGCAAAACGGCAAACCAGTGAATCATCAAAGCCAGTAAGAAACATACGAATGAAGCGTATCGATTTAAAATCAGGAATGTTGCCCACTTTACTTTCGTACTGATCAATCGGCACACGGAACTGGTACCAGTTTTCTTGTTTACCTCCGGGAATATTAGGCGTAAACGTGCGCTTGTCTGTTATAAAATTTTGACCCACATTAAACTGGCCGGGCACAAGGTTAATTTTGTATTGAAAATATTCTTCCAGCTCATTCAGTGTATTGTCCTTGTCAAGATCTTCCTGGTCGGGATATAATGTCGCGGCGGTCGTAATCGTGGAGTTTGCTTCGGCAATAGGTGAGTTCCCCTGCGGATTATTAATTTGTTTATAACGGGAAAGGATACCTGCTTGTTGGTTATCGTACGAAGCATCGCGATAATTCTTAAAATTATCATTCGATGGGTCAGTCAGTGCCTGCTGGTAAGCGGGTGAACCAACACCTACAAGATTACCTAAATTAGTCAGGTATGTATTGAACTTTGTTTTTTCTGCGTCATCTCCCAATCCGTCAAAACCAACGTCCTGGAAAGGCCTGTCTGCAGGGTCATTGCTGAATGCTGTTGTAACCTGGATTGGGTTAGCAGGTACATTACCCCACACAGACGTATTGTCTACAACCGCTTTTCCATCTGCACCGGGCAAACCGTTTTCAAATTGCCTTCTTCCATCGCGCAGCACGTCTTCGGAAATGCTTCCAAGATTTATGTAAAACTGTCCGCCGTTGCTGTTGGGTTTTGTTAAAAATGGATCCTGCATCCAGAATTCTATGTATTCAACATTGGCGGTTTCAAAATCGGTCTGGTCTATTGCGCGCATGATACCGCCCCAGCGTGTTTTGGGGTTTTGTAATTTGCCATTGGCATCAATGCTTCCCGGCCGTGCATCAAAATTATAGGGGCCTCTTTCCTGCGGATAAAAAGCCATATCAAAAGTTACCAATTGCGCCTGTCCGTAATCAACAGATTTAGTTGGGTAAATATCCTGCTGGTTAATGGCACGAATGCGCGGATCAGAAAAATCCTGGTAGCCTTTTACCGGGTTATTGCTTCCTTTTGCATCCTGCAAATTTGGTTCGATATTATACCATGCAAGTTTTGCACGATTATATCCATATGCCAAATCATTGCTTAACGCAGATTCAGGAAACAGGGTAGCCTGGTTCTGTGGGGTGGATGCCATTGCCCAGCTGATCAAAGGAAAACGCAGATCAATATTGCTGGTCGATCCTTCAAAATCATCTATGTAAATGGAACCGCTGGTGCCTTTGCCTATTTGTGGCGGGTGGCCCGGTTTAAGTGCAGCCGCTTCACCATATGCCTGGATGGTACTCATTTCTGTGGTATGATAGCCAGGCAATTTATCTAACCAGCGTGTAAGTTTAGGAAACTCTGAACGGTAATTGAAATCGACTCCATACATCGTATTGCGGATAGGATCACCATCACTCGTACTTACTTTACTGAAATAAGGCCGCTCGCCCATGCGTACCATCGTTCCACCGATTGTAAATGATTCTTTAGCTGTGTTCGTCACCTGGTAATCGAGGCGCAAACCAAGATAATTTCTTTGCTGCAAACCAAATCCTGCATTGTTTTCAAATTGCACATTTACAGGTACGCCCGAATTAACAATCGCCTGGTTAAGAATTTTTACAGTACCCAATCCATAATCAACGGAGTAGTCAATACCTTCTTTCAATACCGTTCCGCCGGCACTAACGCTAACGGACCCCTGCGGAACATTGAATGCGCCCAGGGAAATTTCTGACGCGGAAGTTCCCTTGGCCTTACCACTAATGATGTAACGATCGAGGTTGGCATAGGTCTTTGCAATTTCTTTCAGTGTATCGTACAGTGGATAAAAAACATATTGGTTTACGGTTGCCTGCGGACTTCCCGTAAAGGCGCGCGCCTGCAGATCACGCCCAAAAGGTTCCAGCAATGGAAATACAATTCTGGCCTGCTGAGAAAAAATAGTTCGTCCTTCGATATAGTCAAAAATACCATCGGGCTGCGGATCATTTCTTGTATTTAATGTGTCCAAACGCAAAATCTCCAGCAGAGGAACACCGGCTCTCGGGCCATCCGGCAGATAACGTTTGGCACCAAGACTTGGCTGCTCGTATAAAATGTTTAACTGGAAATCTGTTGGCTGAACACCGCTGAGATAGCTGCCATCTTTTGTTTTAAGCACGTACACATTCTTCATCATCAAATTCCAGATAGGAAGATTCGGCCTTTGTGAAGTGGCTTTCAAGAGTTTAAGGAATAGTACTTTCTGACTTCCAGATTTTGCAGCAGTTGTATCCGGCGCAATATCCTGTGAAAATTCACCCACAGAATATATTTTTCCATTGTAACTATACCGGAATGCAATGGCCAGTACATCGTTCGATTGCAATGGTTGCGATAATGACAGATAACCAACCTGCGGATCAAAATAATATTCTGAAGGAGAGAGTTTACGCGCAAATGTTTTTTCGAAATCCTGGACAGGTGATAAACCCAGTGCATTTAACCTGGATGTTACAAATGACGAGTAACGGCTGGTGGGATCGTTAACAATGCTGCGGTACAAGGTATTTACATCATTATTCGGCAACCGGTTCGGCATCGGGATGTAAGGGTGAACATTTGTATTGAAAGCAGAATCTTCTCCCAAATCCATCAAACCCACTACATCTCTTGTATCTGTTGTGGAACCATTACGGTTGGTTACCCAAACTTCCAGCTGCAGCACCTGTACCTGCGATAATACGGCAGGCAGGCTGGACAATACTTTATTATAATTGTTCCTGAAATATTGCGCCATCAAAAAGTGACGGTTTTCTTCATAATCATCGGCCCTGAATTCAAATAAGTTGGAAGAAGAACCACCTTGTAAACCCAGTGACTGGCGCTGTGAGCGCTGGTTGGCCAATACGCCTGTAACAGATAACCTGCCAAATTGCAATTGTGTTTTAATACCAAATAACTGTTGCGCGCCCTGTATCAATGTTCCTTTTGTAGAAAACGATACATTGCCTGCTTCAATGCGCTTAATAATTTCATCAGGGCCGCCGGTATAATCCAGCTTCAGCTGATTTTCAAAATCAAAAGTAGCCTGGGTATTATAGCTGATGGGCAGGCGCATCTTATCACCAATATTAGCAATTACGCTAAGATTGGCATTCATGTCAAAATCGAAACCACCACTCTTACGGGCGCTTTCGGGCAAAGTTGGATTTTTGATATTCTGACCCTGGTACCCCGCGATAATGTCAACACTTCCCTGTGGTTTAATTTCAACTTTGCCATTACCGAATATGCGGTTAAACAAATTGTCTCCAACACTAAGCTTCGGCTTTATTAATTTTTTATTGAGCTCATCCAGCACATCAGAACGTTTTTTAAAATAATCATCTTCGTCCTGTTTTGCGCGTAGACGAACATACTCGTCGAAAGTTAAGTAAGTAGGCTTGCGGTACCAGGCAGTACCAATTTTTTCAAGAATATAATACCGTTTTGTTGCCGGATCATATTCAATGGAATCTTTAATATTGGCCGGATCTTTTAAATTAAGGGATGTTCTGCCCGGGTTTGAAAATAGGTCGCCTCTTCTGTCCCGGATAGGATATTTTAATGAATCCCCTATATTTTGAATGGGTGGCTTTGCAGAATCTACCCGGTTTTGGGTTGTCGGTTTTGACGTGTCTTTCGGACTCGCTTGCGCAATAGCAGACAGGTTACTACATAGCGTCAGCAGGAGCGTGAGCAAAGCAGTAAGTGTGGTTAACGAAGTTTTCGGTATTGAACGAAATAAAACAACCAAGTCTTTGACGGAAAAGTTAGTTAGGTATAAGTCTGGTCAATAGGCTTAAATAATTTTCAATGCTTGTTTGATGATAGTTTCAATTTTCTCGCCGGCCGGGGAGGCAGATAAAACCTTTTTTAATGCCTGTTCAGCAGCTTGTCTTCCAATGCCCAAAGCCAGTAATGCATTTAACGCATCGTGCTCTAAAGTATTGTTTACCAGCGAAGCTATATTTATATCGTTTACTTGCTTGCTTAGTTTGTCGCGCAACTCAAGCACAACACGTTCTGCTGTTTTTTTACCGATGCCTTTTATGCTCTCCAGCAATTTTACATTTCCCTGCACAATGGCGCGGCTTATTTCATCTGGTTTCATGGAAGAAAGCATTATACGGGCGGTTGCAGCGCCGATACCGTTAACGGCAATCAGTTGTATAAACAGTTCTTTTTCTTTCAGGTCGAAAAATCCGTACAGCACATGCGCATCTTCGCGGATATGCAGGTAAGTATGCAACATGCCATGTTGCAGCGGTTGTATACTTGAATAGGTATTCAGGCTTATTTGCACTTCATATCCAACGCCGTTTACGTCAACGAAGACAACGGCGGGGGTCTTTTGCACAAAATTGCCTTTTACAAATGCAATCATGGGCGCGAAAATAAGGTGAAAACCAATGTGAAAATGTGTAAATATGAAATTGTGAAAATGGAATCCCGGCCACTGGTTTTATGTATTTAATAATAACGCTGCGGCTAAAAGGATTACCACATTTGTCACATTCATCCATTACCACATCACTCTTCATTCCCATATTCTTCCTCATTCACATTTTCACATTTGTATTTAAGTCCTACTTTTACCGAAATTTAGACTCCATAATATGAATCAACCCATTACGGCTGCTATTACTGCAATAGGCGGATATGTACCTGAAGATAAACTGACAAATGCCGATCTGGAAAGAATGGTGGACACAAATGACGAATGGATACGTTCACGGACCGGCATCATTGAAAGGAGAATTTTAAAAGGGGAAGGAAAGGGAACTTCAGACATGGCCGTACCGGCGGTACTGGAACTTTGTAAAAAGCGCGGTATTAATCCGGATGAGATAGATTGTATGATTGTGGCCACTGTTACGCCAGATATGGTCTTTCCTGCTACTGCTAATATTGTTTGTGATAAAATAGGCGCTGTAAATGCCTGGGGTTTCGATATGGGTGCTGCCTGTTCCGGATTTTTATATGCTGTTACAACCGGCGCCAGTTTTATAGAAAGTGGACGCTACAAAAAAGTAGTAGTGGTGGGTGCCGATAAAATGAGCGCTATCGTTGATTATTCTGATAGAAATACCTGTATACTTTTCGGAGATGGTGCCGGCGCTATCCTGCTGGAACCAAATACAGAAGGCCTTGGCATACTCGACAGTATTTTGAAAAGCGATGGCAGCGGCAGAAGTTTTCTGCACATGAAAGCCGGCGGCTCTGTAAAACCTGCTACGATAGAAACCGTAACCAAAAAAGAACATTTTGCTTACCAGGAAGGACAGGCGGTTTTTAAATTTGCTGTAAAAGGGATGGCCGATGTTACAGCTGAATTATTACAAAGAAATAATCTTACAGGTAACGATATTGCCTGGCTGGCACCGCACCAGGCCAATATGCGTATTATTGACGCAACCGCCAACCGCATTGGTCTTGCCAAAGAAAAAGTAATGGTTAATATACACCGGTATGGAAACACAACCGCTGCAACTATACCACTTTGTTTATGGGATTGGGAAAAACAATTAAACAAGGGCGATAATATTGTGATGGCAGCTTTTGGGGGTGGCTTTACCTGGGGTGCAACATTACTGAAGTGGGCGTACTAATGTGCAGAATGTGCCAATGCGTAAATTCTGTAACGTACCAATGCAAGAGCAAATAATACAAGCACCAATCACACATTCATCACATTAGCATATTTCCACATTTTTATTTCCGCATTCGTCACAATTTCACATTCTTGTTTACCGTATTACAACATTGGATTTATGAAAGACTTTTCTTTGACCGGCTTCACTTCTTTGGCATTGCATGCAGGGCACGAAGATGACCCACGAGCATCTCATATCACACCCATTTACGCAACGTCCACTTTTACATTTGATACGGCGGAACAAGGAATGCGCAGGTTTGCCGGCCAGGAAGAAGGGTACATATATACAAGATGGGGAAACCCCAATTTTACAGAGGCCGAAAAGACAATTTGCGCGTTTGAATCTTTTGGTGTTACAGATGAGCAAGGAAATCCGCTTCAGTTAAAAGCTTTTTTACATTCCAGCGGGCAGGCAGCGATGACTACTTTGTTTCTGGCTAATTTACAGCAGGGCGATAAAATTTTATCTCATTATTCTTTATATGGTGGAACCCATGAATTGCTGCACAAAGTACTTCCACCGTTGGGTATTGACGTTATCATTGCTGATTTACGTGATTTGAATGCCACCGAAACAGTTCTTAAGAAAAATCCTGGCCTGAAGTGGATGCATTTGGAAACGCCCGCCAATCCGACCATTCAATGTGTGGATATTGAAGCACTGGCTAAACTTGCCAAACAATATGGCATGGGCATATCGGTCGACAATACGTTTGCAACGCCTTATTTGCAACAACCATTCCGGTACGGGGTCGATTTTGTATTTCATTCCACCACCAAATTTTTGAATGGTCATGGTACTGCTATTGGTGGTGTGCTGATAGGAAAAGACCTGGAGCTGATGAAAACTAAAATAACCAAATGGCACCGCTTGCTGGGTGGTAACTCAAATGCGTTTGATGCATTTATGTTAACGCTGGGTATGAAAACACTGGAGTTGCGTATGGAAAGACATTGTCACAACGCTATGGAAGTGGCGCATTATTTAAGCGGCCACTCCAATGTTGCAAAGGTTAATTATACCGGCCTGCCGGATCATCCGGATTATTATGTGTGTGCAAAACAAATGACACACCCGGGTCCCATGATGAGCGTAGAATTAAAAGGCGGGCTGGAAGCAGGAAAAAAGTTTATCGATAAGCTGCAGATGTGTACACGCGCGGTTTCCCTCGGTACCGCCGATACATTAATTTCTCATCCCGCGAGCATGTCGCACTTTGGCGTAACAAAAGAAGAGCGTGAAAAATTTGGCATTACCGATGGATTGATTCGCATGAGTATCGGCATCGAAAATGTGCAGGATATTTTGACGGATATGGAGCAGGCGTTGAGGACGTGAGGCGTGAGGCGTGAGGCGTGAGGCGTGAGGCGTGAG
>JBDUAY010000188.1:0-10486 GCA_040004415.1 Bacteroidota bacterium
ATCCAGAACTTTGCTTCTTTGATCATTTTTTCATCGCGCAGCATATACCCGATATTCGCGTAGCCCTTCAGCCAATAGGGTAATTCTTCCCAACCCCATTTTCCAAGACCATCTTTATTCAGCCATGCATTATCGTTCTTAGACAGCCAGATACTGATTTCACCTAAATGACCGGTCAGTCCGTCGCGCTGCAATTCAAGTTGTTTTTTTAACCAGCCGCCCGGTTTAAATGCCGTAACAGGCAATTTGATAAATCGCTCTCTTAACAAAGGCGCTTTGTTGCCGGTATAAAAATGATTGGAGATATTATTGGTAAGATTTTCTGGCCGTACGCTTTCGCCCTTAATCTTTTGGGCATACCCCTTTGCAGACCATAGCATAATAAAAAGTAAGCAGGCGCGGCAGGACTTTTTCAACACGGTTATTGCAATCATTATACATTGAGCTTTAAGAATTATTACGAATGAGGCTCATCTGAATTCTCTGCAAGTATCATTTAATTGAAGCGAATGCCTGCACTTATTTTATTACCACCTTTTTTGAAGCATCATATAATTTATTATGCAGTGCTTTCAAATCAGCAGCGGGCATTTTAATTTCTTTCCGATCATATGTCATGAGACCATTGGTTTCTACTTCAACATCGGTGGTTTGTGTATAGACGGCCGCCGATAATCCCTTTTCAATTAAGAATGGAAAGCGATCCATTAATTCTGAATACCTTTTAAGTAAATCATCTTTATTTTTAAAGGTCTGGTAGCCCCAGTTATTTTTTTCCTGCCAGGTATGGCCTTCTACCGGTAATCCCAAACCACCGAACTCACCGAGCACTAATATTCTTTTTCCGCCAAATAATGTGGGATCAGGCATTAATGGTTCGGGGTAATTGTGCAAATCAATAATGGGTCCCACCTCTTCAAAATTTCCACCGCTGGCCGTGTTCACCAATCGTGATGGGTCTTTTTCCATCGTCCAGTTTACAATTTCTTTTGTCTTAAACTGGCCCCAAGCCTCATTGAAAGGCGTCCACACAACAATACAGGGGAAATTATATAAATCCTGCATAATCTCGTTCCATTCTGTGCGGTATATTTTCTCTGATTCTTCTGTGCGTACTTTATCGGTTGCTCTTCCAAATACACCGGGCCGATTTTCCCATTGGTTTCCTAAATCACCACTCGGCATATCCTGCCACACCAGCATACCCAATTGATCGCAATGGTGATACCAGCGTGCGGATTCAACCTTCACGTGCTTGCGAATCAGGTTAAAACCCATTTCTTTTGTTTTCTCAATATCAAACTTGAGCGCTTCATCAGTCGGCGCTGTGTACAAGCCATCCGGCCACCAGCCCTGATCCAACGGGCCATATTGAAAAACAAATTCATTATTAAGCATCATTCTCTGGATACCATTGTTATCAGCCGCCATGGAAATTTTCCGCATAGCGAAATAACCGGTTACCTCATCTACCGGCTTACCGTTGCGGATAACAGCGATTTTAAGATCGTATAAAAATGGATGTTGCGGCGACCATAATTCAGGGTCAGGAATTGATAAATTCATTTCTGCCGCAACTGCCGATATTTGTTCAGCAATTTTCTGATTTCCTTTCCAGGCCGAAAACATGTATTGATCTCCCCGCAGCATATTTTGCACCTGTGCAGAAACACGGACTGATTTTTTATCAATATCCGGTGTTTGTTTTATCTCACTGATATATGTTTTAGGAACTGCTTCCAGCCATACCGTTTGCCAGATTCCGGTTACGGGCGTGTACCAGATGCCGTTGGGTTTGTTTACTTGTTTGCCCCGCGGCTGCGGGCCATCGTCTGACGGATCCCAAACGCGGACAGCAATTTGCTGATTTCCTTTTTTATTTAAATACGCCGTTATATCGAAAGAAAAAGGATCATATCCACCCTGGTGTGTGCCAGCTTTTTTTCCATTCACATATACATCGCATAACCAGTCAACTGCGCCAAACTGCAATAAGACATTGTTATTATTAAATGAGGATGGTAGTGTAAACATTCGCTGATACCATAATACACTGTCTTTCCCCACCGTTTTACCTACGCCAGATAGGGCAGATTCAACTGCAAAGGGCACCAGTATTTTACCATCAAAGACTATTGGCGATATTTCTGAAGATTTTGGTAAAATCGAATATTGCCACAGACCATTGAGGTTCTGCCAGTTGTTGCGAACCATCTGTGGACGAGGATAGTTTGGTAAAGGATTGCTGGGGTTTACTTTATCTGTCCAGGGCGTAGCAATTGTTCGTTTTACAACTGACCATTTCTCCTGTGAAAAAACATTTTTGGATAAAACCAATACATATAACAGGACGACAAAATTTTTCATCGCATTTTTTTAAAGTTGGCTAATAGCCGAGAAGATATGGTCTTTTAGGTATTCACCAAAATTTACCTTGAGTCGTTGCCGGGTTTTAATCTTTCGTTAAAAAAACGGGCAGGATGCCGCCCTTTTCCTTTTTAAACCTGCTATTGTTGTACAAAAGACGTAGAAAATTTGGCTGATATTGAACCTGTTGTTTTATGTATTCCATATACCTGTTTTGCATACCCTTGGAAAAAACGGCCAGAAATGTAAGAAGACGCAAAGAAAATAATAAAGGCTTTTTGTTGCCAAATGCACATTGCATCCATAGCAATAGCCGGCAAAGAATGCTTTGTAGAAAATTCCATACACCAATCGGTTGTAACTAACTATGGTTGTAATGGTTTACATGATTTATTCAGATATAATTCCTAATTTTAAATCACAAGATGAAGGAACGCACAAATTACGTATCCGCTAATTCAACGTGTATCAAAATGTTACATTTTTACTTTTTTTTATTTCCTGTTTTTAATTCACCAACCATTGACCATGTAAACAATATGATTTGAATTTGACCCATAAAACACGAATCGCTTGCCCAGGATACAACTATTACTACTCATCTGTATTTTTTCTTTTTGCAACTACAAATTACATGCACAGCCGTTCTATTTCAGGCAGTACCAGGTAGAGAACGGCTCTCCAACACCACGATTAATTGCCGCGTACAGTAAAAAAGCGATTTACGTGGTTTGGCACAAAATGGAATCAACCGTTTTGACGGATATCATTTTAAACTGTTTAATACGGCTCAAAATGAGCGCTCTTCATATCATCCTGTTCAGGACCTCCAACGGCAAGGAAGGGCTTGCTATACCCTCCAAAGAATCGGTACAACTTGTGGTGAGCGATATTGTGATGCCTGAAAACCTTAGCATACAATATTCATCATCTCCATATAAACCAATTTTATGCATAAATATTTTTTAACACTTCTCCTTATCGCAGCGATCTGTGGCAAAATATATTGCCAGGATAAAAAAGGGCATATCGAAAAAGTTGACCCCTCACTGGATGCAATTATAAACAGCCATGCAAAGGTTGAAATTATCGCAGACGGGTTCGATTGGTGCGAAGGTCCGTTATGGGTGGAACAACAAAAAATGTTGCTGTTTTCTGATGTACCGCAGAACATCATCTATAAATGGACAGAAAAAAAAGGTAAAGAAATTTATTTGACACCCTCCGGCTATACGGGTATTATTCCGAGAGGTGGCGAAAAAGGCTCTAATGGTTTAGCACTGAGTAAAAATGGCAAGTTAATTATTTGCATGGATGGTGACCGCCGGATGGCTGCCATGAACGCCGATATGAAAAACCCCAAACCTGATTTTACCACACTATCCAATAATTATAAAGGCAAAAAATTTAATAGCCCAAATGACATGGTATATAACACTGCCGGTGATTTATATTTTACTGATCCGCCGTACGGCCTTGAAAAAAACATGGACGATCCATTGAAAGAAATTTCTTTCCAGGGAGTATATAAAATCAAAAAAAACGGGCAATTGGTACTATTGCTCGATTCCATCACCCGGCCGAATGGCATTGCGATCACGCCAGATCAAAAAACGCTTATCATTGCCAATTCGGATCCGCTTAAACCATATTGGTATGCGTATGATTTTGGCGCAGGCGATAAACTTATCAACCCAAGAATTTTTTATGATGCCAGCGAGGCAGCAAAAACAGAAAAGGGAATGCCGGATGGAATGAAAATTGATAGCAAAGGAAATGTTTTTGCTACTGGTCCCGGCGCCGTATGGATTTTTAATAAAAAAGGGAAGGTACTCGGCAAAATAAAATTCGACGGGCTTGTTTCTAATTGTTCCCTGTCGGCCGATGAAAAAACAATATATATTACAGCAGACATGTATGTGCTAAGGGTAAAAATGAGGTGATAGAATTGAAAAATTCCGAAAGGACAGTCATAATTCTAAAACGCTCCCGACGGAAGCCAGTTCCGATCTCCAATGATCTGCAAAGCACATGCAGCTAAACTTGACTTCCTTGCAACAGGCAGCTAAAAATTAGTTTTCACTTGTTTGTGCTTTCGTATAAATTCCTGTATATCGCAGTTTGCCCACGTATAGTTGCTATTGCTGCATCAACAGTTGACACGCTTGTTTTAATATTTAAAACTTCAAGTGCCAGTAAATAATTTACTACAATTTTATTATCTCCAACAATTGTTATAGCATCTGCGTCTTTTGTTGATACCTGGCTTAACTCCGCTCCTATTAATAATCCGCTCAGGTAAAAATAATTTTCTGTTTTTGAAAACCGTTTAAACAACTGATTGGTACGTACCATAAAACTGTGATGTAATAAATTTTGGCGAAGGCTATCTTGCACCCCTTGCTCAAAAGCTAACTTATTTTCTTTATCTTCTATTGATCCGCCTGCCGTAACACTGTCCGACAAAATGCTTTTCCTGGCCAGCAATTCAAAAAATTCTCCTGTCATATAAGTCTGTATGGCTGTTGCACTACCATCAATTGTTGTAATGTGTTTGGAATGTGTTCCGGTGAAAATGAAAATCTGTTTACCGGGCGTATCGATGCTTGTACAACCCAACAATTGTGTTTCTTCTCCTCTCATTACATCATGGTCCGTTCTGGCGCCGGATACAATTACAAGATCATGCGCAAATGAATGGGTCTTATCTATTTTTTTAAACTTGAGATTTTCACCGGTTAATAAAAAAGGAAATATTGAATAGGACAGTTCCATTATGCCAATGGTAGCGGATGCCATTCCGGATATGATAACCGGAATGTTGCCCACACCAGTTGCCGTACTTTCTTCAATTTTGCTGATGTGATTTTCCAGAATAGATAAGTAGAAATGAACTCTTTCATTTTCATCTTTGCCCGTATTTTTCCATTCTGCATAAACATGTGCGATGCCTTCATTGGAAGATGATTCAGCTAACGTTTTTTCAGACGTAATATCAATTAATCGTAACCTGAAAGAAGACGTGCCCCAATCGCAGCTTAAAAATGTTGTATGCATGAATAAAGAATAGTTTGAAGCTGTCTGAAAATGAACATTTTTTTAATGTTTGATCGATGGGTGTAATTTGTTACCCCGAGTTTTCTAACGAATCGCTTTTACAAACTCGGCTGCATTAGCAGTAAGCTGCGCCAGGTAATCTTTGTTAACTGTTTCTTTACTATCCACCAGCGCACTTCCAATGCCAAAAGCAACTGCACCCGCATTGTGAAATGCTTTGATATTAGAAATATTTACACCACCCGTTGGCATAAGCGGGATATGCGATAACGGACCACGTATATCACTGATGTATTGCGGACTTGACGCCGGAAATACTTTCACTATATCGGCCCCGGCTTCATATGCCTGCAGTATTTCTGTAGCGGTATACGCACCCGGAATACTTACAATACCCTGTGCTTTTGTAACATTGATGGTTTCTTTATCAAAAGAAGGTGAGATAATAAATTGTGCACCTGCATCAATTGCAGCAAGTGCAGAAGATGCATTTAGTACCGTGCCAGCACCCACCAGCATCGTATCTTTCACAGCCCCTGCAATATCTTTTATAACCTGCAGCGCATATGCTGAATTGAGTGTAATTTCCACTGCATATATACCACCGGCTTGTAAAGCGTGAACGATCTTCAATACATCAGCAGGTTGTGCGCCACGAATAATAGCAACAATTTTATGTTTGGTAAGAAGACTTAGTACTGTCATCATGATAAGATTAGGTTCAGGCAGTAAGTTAGGTATTTACTTTATTCAAAAGAACCGCCAGAAATTATTAAGACAAATAATTGTATGTACATATCCGTACGCGGTTCATAGATCGTCCATTGTTGTAGTTTATTATCGTTCTTTTTAAGATTTAGAAATCTAAAATTAATGACTGTTTTAAGCTATCGTATTCTGTTCGGGATCAACGTAACCAGGATCCCGCACACTACCGCAGTTTAATACAGGAATGTTATTTCTTTGAATGTTTTTTTGGACTGATTGCACCATTCCTTGTTTTTAACTTACCTGAAATAAATCTTCCAATATCGCTACCTTCCTGCAAACCATTTTTAATAGCCGCGATATAATGAATCCCTCCATAAAAACGGCTGATAGCGGCTTCCTCAGCGGCTTCGTGAAAAGAATTAAAATGACATACCGCTATACTGAATTCCCCTTCTGTTGAATCTGTGTAAGCAAATTCATTCCCAAAAAGATTCATAGAACTACCGGTGACGTGGCCGATACAACACTGTGCCCGCTGGTATATTCAGGGAATGGTGGCGTCTGCAGCAATGGCATCCAGCCCTGGCTGATATAACTGTTAATATAAGTCTCCGGCCGAATTACGATACTTCTGTATTTTTCATATAACTAATAAACGCATCCGCCAGTACAACAGATAAACATGCATATGCTTCTGCAGAACGAACCACATCTGCATGCGCCTGCCTGCAGGCAAGTCTTGTAATATTTATCCAGTGACCACCCGGAGAAAATTTTTTGGTTGCATACATCACATGCCCGTTCACATTCATTTTAAAAGGATTGCAATCCCAAAAATTTGCCACCTGAATTTGTTCCGCTGTGAGTTGCATTCCGGCTATTTGCACCTGCGCTGATTCTTTATAAAACAAACTGTTGCTGTCTGCTGAAAAAGCAATGGCAGGCAATGGTTTAAACTGCGATGCCGAATCAACAACAAAAGTTCTAATCTTGTTCCAATAAGGTTCTATCGCTTTTATATAGGCAGGTGGCGTCGGTTTCCATGATTCGTTATCATCAGTAACCGTAAATTTTGGAAGGCTCCGGGAAAGTCTTATGCAAATACAGCATAAAACGTTCCTACGAAACGATGAACATCACTTGAATGCCGATCCTAACCTTAAAATGTTCCGCTGGAACTTATTCCGAACAGTTGTAGTGGGACACCAGCCATGGAGAAGTGGAGAAAAAAAAATCTCTTACCGGCAACATTTATTTCATTTTTGAATCTGCCACCAGCCCCGTGATCATTTTAATTTCGTCCGCATCATATTCTGTAAAATCAGGGTGATATAAATCATGTTGCCACATATATGGAATGGGATCTCCGGGCCGATGGCCCCACGGAAGATCGGTTTGTGTTTTTCCATTCACCAATCCCCAAAGCATGCAACCAACTTTTTCGTCATAAAAAACAGGAAGATTGGTAGCGATTAATGATCCCGCAGGGCGGTTCATCCATTCTGTGCAAATAAGCGGGCGATTATATTTTCTTAATTCTTTGATCTGCCGCAACAAAACTTCTTTATTACCATAATTGTGAAATGTAATAACGTCTGATGCTGCCAGTACAATCTCATTTAATCTTTTATCTCCGTTCCAGATATCAACGGTTAATGGTTGTGATGGATTTACATTCCGCGCCCAGCCAACCACTTTTTTAAGCAGTGGAAAACTGGCCGATCCCAATCCACCATTGGTTGGCTCATTGTATAAATCCCACATCAATATTCGTTGATCATTTTTAAATCTTTCCATAACAGCTTTCACATATTTTTCAATGCGCGGATGGGTTTGCTCATCAATCACCATCGTATGACCCGGGCTCGGCGACCATGCCCATGCGTACCATCCTTTTAGCGGCGCTGGCTGAATGCCAACTTTGGGATCATGGGTGATTCCAAAAACACAATCATCAAATAGTGCAGGAACAAATTTTATTTTATGTTTATCGCAAACAGATAAAAAAATATCCAGTGTCTTTAAAAAATAAGCAGGGTCATCTTCATATACCGCAAACTGCAGCACTGCTCTTAAAACATTCATGCCTGATTTTTCCGCCAATGCTAATTCTTTGCCGATGGCCACAGCATCAAAAGTTGTTTTATCCCACATCGCAGTATAATTAATGGCATACCCCGGTATGTAATTAAATCCACAGTACCATGGTTGGTTACTGTACCATTCCTGCGCACGCTTTTCCGGCCACCGCAAAGTGGAATCTTGTGCATAACCGCTAAGAACAACCGTAAATAATAACGTGGCAAAGAGAATTTGCTTTGTCATATGCATATAAGAAATTAAATCAGGTGACGAAACCAGGATCAAAATAAGAAGTCATATATACCAGGTAGCCAGCAGCCTTATAACACCAACGGATTGAGTGCAGACGCTGCTTTTTCACCAGGCGCCAATCCTGACAGCCATCTTTGCCGGTCAGCTTCCTGGTGTTCATTTTGTGGCTCAGTAACGGTGGCGCCATCAGCAAAATAAATAACGGTCATCACTTCTCTTGTTACAGGAGAAAAATTGCCTGATGCATTGTGCAACGTCCATCCATAATGCCAGGTGGCATCACCGGCCTGCATAGAATTGGCGCGGGTGATAGTGAAATCTTTATCTTTTATATGCTTCTCAAGCAATGCTTCAGATTCGTCAGAGATAGCAACGTTTTCAACAAAACCACCTTTGTGCGATTGCGAAGCAAATGTAAGCATACCCATTTCTTCGTTAATGTCCATTAATGGCATCCACATCGTAACCGTATTTGTAGTACTCAACGGCCAGTAATATTGATCCTGGTGCCATGGTGTTAGCCCGCCCCCCGGTTCTTTATACAATGCCTGGTCATGATAGATACGCACATTCGGTACACCTAATAAATTTGCAGCAACTTTTGCAAAACGTTTTGCAAGCGTAAATTTTTTCACCTGCTGATCTACCTCCCATAAATTCATGATTTGTAAAAATGCTTTGCCGTACGTATCACGTTCTTCTAATTTTCTTTTTTCCGTATTGTATTTGTACGCTGCTTCATTGATCACATTTCTGTACACAGCCGCTTCACCGGTAGAAAGTAATCCTTTAACAAGTGTGTGACCGTTTTTGCGAAACGCCTGTACCTGTAAGGCGTCGATATCGACAAAATTATTCAGGGATGGCAAGGATACATCATTCATATCGTTATGTTTATTTCAATATCAAACTACGGCCATATTTGTGGGATAAAAAACGCCGAAATTGTCTACTTTGTGGATTATTTTAACCACAAAATGTCCATTACCCTGTTGCTAAGCCAAAATTATCAATTAATGAAAGCTTCTTTTGAGTCCATACAGGCTTCCGGTCATACTTCATTTATTGCACGGCAATTTGAAGAAGAGCGCTTTTCTGCCCCCTATCATTTTCATCCTGAATATGAACTCACGCTGATAGTAAAAGGTGCTGGCAAACGATATGTAGGAACACATGTGAACGATTATTTACCGGGCGATCTTGTATTACTTGGTTCTAACTTACCGCATTGCTGGAAAACATCCGGCGAAAAAAACGACGAAAAATCTGTTTCCATCGTAATACAGTTTCAGAAAAACTTTTTAGGGGATAACTTTTTCGGGGCGCCAGAGATGAAACATATTTTACAGCTGCTTAACAATAGTTGTTACGGCGTACATTTTACCGGCAATACATTGATGCAACAACAAAAGATGCAACAAATTTTGTATGAGCCAGATGCTTTTAAAAAGCTATTGGTGATGTTGGATATACTCTATCATCTTGCTATTACCAATGATTATGTAATGCTTGATAAGCAACATGAATATCCTTCCTTATCAATCAATGAAAAAGAAAGGATTCATACGGCGATGGCTTATATCGTGGAAAACTTTCAGCAGGACATTTCACTTAAAGCAGTTGCAGCAATTGTGAATATGACCCCCGAATCTTTTTGCAAATATTTTAAAAAGCTAAGCAGGAAAACATTCATTGAAGTGGTAAATGATTATAGAATAGATTTTGCGCTCGGGCAATTGATTAATACAGAAAAACCAGTCACCCAAATAGGCTTCGATAGCGGCTTTAATGATATCTCCAATTTTTATAAGACATTTAAGGACCGCACTAAATTAAGCCCATTGAAATACCGCAAAACGTTTATTAAAAAAATAGTATAAAAACTGCGGTAGTTGATTTTTTGTTAAGGCCGAAAAAAAACATTGGTATCATTGCACGCTGCAAAGCCCCGAGATATATTAATAGCAGCACAGAACCAGGATAGCGTAAAAGTCTATGAAAAAACCGACCCCAATAT
>JBDUAY010000189.1:0-10476 GCA_040004415.1 Bacteroidota bacterium
CGCCGATATTTAGCTTTTATGGGTTGATCCCGCTATGATCATAAAACAGATCCTGGTCCATATTCCATGACTTTAAATCTTAAATCTCATACCTATTATGAAAACCCCTGTTACAGCTTTACTCGATATTAGTTTCCCGATTGTCCAGGATCCGATCAGTAGCGCCACCACACCGAAACTGGTTGCTGCGGTTGCTAATGCCGATGGCCTGGGTATCCTGCAGCGTCCTGGAAAGAGCCGGAAGAAATCCGCGATAGGATATGCAGAACGAAAAATCTTACTCTTAAACCAGGTCTATTTTCCAAAAGTTCTTCAGATTGGGGTATAGTGTCGGCTTGTTCTGTAACAAATAATTTTTGTTTAGGCTGGTAAAACAATTTATCAGCTTGGAAACAAAATAAAAAAAGAAGAAAATAACGCCATAAAAAATAAGTATGCAACCCAGTACTATTTTCAACCAAAGCTTTCTATATTTAAAAACAGATATAAGTGGTATCACAATCAGTGCGAATGCAAGTACTCTTATCCAGGTAATATTATTGCTTATCCAATAGGCAATGGAAATTGTGTTCGCATGCTGGCTCCCGGGAAAGGGCATAATAAAGTATACCCGTAAAATTTCTGCTGCAAACAACAGTAGCAAGCCGGTAATTAAGAAAAACTTTTTCATTATAATTTATTAAACCTGAAAGATGCCTTGTTTTTATTTTGTTATTGTTCTGTAACTGGTAATGGAAATTGTGTCCATACATCATCGCCGGCTCTGTCAAGAGGCAGCGTATTTAATAAATTATACCTGCGCAAATCAATCCAGCGATGGCCTTCAAAAAACAATGAATACCTTCTTTGGTTCAGCATCTCTGTGATCAACGCCGGTTGTGTTACAGGCCCGCTATAGTTACCAAGGCCATGGCCATTCCGTATAACATTTATTGCCTTAACACCTTCGGGTAAATTATTTAATTGGATGTTAGCTTCCGCATAAATCAAAATCAATTCTTCATTCCGTATAATAGCAACCGGCGCTGTACTTGATGTATATAGCCACACATCCCTGTTGCTGGTAAGCCCGCTAAGGGAAGCCGGAACAGTACGCAAGGTTGTTTTATTAATCCTGTCATCTCCTGCTTCAATATTTGCCGCATAAGTGGGATGGGCAACCCTTACTTCCCCGCTTTGATTTTGCGGAATGAAAACCGGGTTTAGCTGGTCGCCGGAGCCAGTGCCGAATACATGATAGATACCTATATTGAAATTAGCATTTAATGCAAAAAAAGATGCGCTTAAATCATCCAATGCTACCTGCCAATTTTTTTGATACACACTTACTCTTGCAGCCAGTGCCCTGTTGAATTGCGTTAAGCCTGCCGCATCGCTAAAGCTTCCAAAGCCGGCAAGAGGAAACGAAATACTTGCCGTGCTTAAATCATCTTTTGCTGAATCAAGCAACGAAGTAATTGCTGCAAGGGCATTGGTATAATTCAGTAAAGGCCCCAGTTGATTAGGAACCGTTACGTCTATCCTTATACCGTTAGAATCGGTAAGATTAAGATTAAGTAAAAGTTGGTAAGCTTTAATCGTTTTCGCAAAACCTGTATAGCCTTTCTTTTGCGCAACTGTTATAAGCGTTGAATTAAGAGCGGCTTGTATAAGCACATTGCAATTTTTCACCATCCTGTATCTCGCTGCCCAGGGAAAAGCAATGTAGAAATTACTTCCGCTTAATGTTGCATTGTTAGCGCCCAGCAAGTCCAGCACATAGCGTGGTTCTGAGCCCGAGAGCCGGTAGATTTCCCTGCCGATAATACTTACATCATCCAGGTAAAAATTAAGGTTGTTGCGCATCCCTGATTCTGTTCCGCTTACGAGATTATTCAATTCACTTTGCGAAGCATTTTTTAAAATGTCTTCTATTGTTGCGTTGTTTAAATTGCCATAATCTTTTTTACATGCGGTAAAAAAAAGGATGAAGGCGAAAAAGAAACAGCTATATATCTTGATATTGTTTTGCATTGTAAATTATTTTTTAAAAATTAAAAATCAAATGAAACGTGTAAGGCTGCCCGTTTGGAAGATGGATATTGATCTACATCTACCCCAGATGAAAAGCCTGTTCCGAAATTGGAAACCTCGGGATCATAAGATTTATATTTGGTGACAGTAAGATAATTATTGAGCGATACGCCAACCCTTATTGCTTTTATGTAAGAAACGGGCAACTTACTAAAGGTGTAATACAAGCCGATTTCACGCAGGCGCAAATAAGTAGATGTTTCCACTGTCTGGTGAGCGTCTGTGCCGATGAGCATAAGCTGGGATACCCCGTAAGGAAATCCAGCCTTTGTTGGATTGTCGTAATCAGCACTTGTACCTCCAAAAACATTTTGCAGCTTTGTTACATTCACATTCTGGCCACCGTTTTTCCAGTGCAACAAGAAGCGCAAACTCAGCTTATTAAAAAAAGTAATTTCATTATAGGTATTCATCTGGAAGGTCGGCTCAGCATCACCTAACACACCTACGCCCTGCCCGTTAAGCCCAACAATTTGTGTGGCGGATTTCCCTTCTTCTATCTGGTAAGTACCAAGCAATACACCGCCGGTGGATCCTAACTGTACCGGCTGTACGATAAGCTTTGTTACTTTAGAACGATTAAGCCAGAAATTTATGGAAGTATTCCATACAATGTTTTTAGATTCCACTGGCCTTGCATTCATACCTAACTCTAACCCATGGTTGGTCAAGTTTCCTGCATTAATCCAATGCTGTGCAAACCCTGATGAAGCCGGCGGCGTCGTTAACAAAAGAAAGTCAAAAATATTTTTCTTATAGTAAGTTAACTCAAAGCCAAGCCTTCCTTTGAATAAACTGAAATCAATACCTGTTTCAAACTCTGTCTGCTTTTCGGGCTTGATATCGGCCTGTCCTTCCTGTGTACTTACGAGCAACCCGGGAAATCCAGTAATGTTAGATACGCCAAGCGAGGTGAATTTGCTACCATAAGCCGGAACATTATTTGCCTGCCCGTAGGCTGCCCGTAATTTTATATTTTCAAAAAGAGCTTCTTTCAGTATTCCCATGTTGGTCAGGTTCCATGAGATACCTGCCTTTGGATACATGTAATATTTAGAGACGTCGCCATTGTTGCTCGACCTGTCGAAACGTACGCCTCCCGTTAGCGTAACGGCATTAATGATGAAGGCTTCTTCCTGGATAAATATGCCACCATTGAGATATTTGGTACGCAATTGCGTTGCGTTTAAAGCACCTGCCTGGTCTACGTTTGACTGGCCTGCGATCACCTGCGTAGCCACATTCAACAGGTTATTATAATCACCGGTCTCCTGTGTAATACCTGCTGATGTTGTCAATGATAATTTTTCTGAAGGCGTAAACGCATTTACCACGGAAAGTATATAGTTAGTACTTAAACTCCTCGTAGTGCCTTGTATAGATGTGCCTTTACTTACAGCCTGGAATTGCAATATGCCCGGGAATAAAACATTCGTTTGAAGGTTATAAAAATCTACTCCACCGCGCCCGATAAATTTGGTAACGCTCTTATTATTTTTTTGAAAAGTGATATCAAGATTTGCACCTGTTATAAACCTGTTTACCGATTCATTATTTTTCATCAGCGCTATTGTTTGCAATGGGTTGGCTGCAGAAAAAGGATTAGCCGGGTAGTTGCCATTTGCATCAGCATGCAATTGTACAAAACCGGGTGTAGATGAAAGAACAATACCAGTAGTAACACCTGCGTTATCATTTCCAAATATTCCCCTGTCTGCTGAAGAATTAATATAATTAGTGCTGATGCCAATTTTAATATCGTCTGTAATTTTATGATCAAGGTTAAGGCGCACGCTTGTATTATTATAGCCGGTACGATTTACAATCCCCCCTTCATCTTTTTGCCCAACAGAAAAATAGAAACCTGTTTTTTCATTTCCACCATTAATGCTTAACACTGTATTTCTTGTAAAAGGCGTGTGGTCATAAATTTCTTTTTCATAATCATATATCTGCCCTTTGGATTGAGCATCAAGAAATAAATTAGTCAGCGTTGCTGAATCCCCCGGAAGTGTTGCCGCTGTTTGTGCCGTGAATTTTCTTACGCCTAATAATTTGTTGACTTTTAAAAAGCCAACGTCCTGCGACAAGGTAATATTTGTTTTGCCCTGCTTACCTCTTTTAGTGGTAATGATAATTACGCCGCCTGAAGCCTTTGAGCCATAGATGGCTGCTGCGGAAGCTCCCTTTAATATTTCAATATTTTCAATATCCTCCGCCCTTATATCTGCTATGCGGCTGGAAGGATTGTCCTGGTTAGACGTAGAGCCACTGCCAGCTCCGGCAGATGTTACAGCATTAAGCCCGCCCGAGGTTGATGAGTTATCAGCATACACGCCATCTATCACATAGAGAGGTTGGGTGTTACCGTAGACAGAAGTTACACCTCTTAATTTTATAGAAATACCTCCGCCGGGCGAGCCTGAATTGGCAGTAATATAAGCACCGGTAATTTTACCTTCGAGCGCTGCATCAAACGTTTGCGCAGGTGCTGTTTCATTTAACTCTTTAGCATTTATTACAGCAACAGCATTGGCCAGATTTTTTCTTTTAACCGAAGTTGACAAGCCTGTTACAACTACTTCGTCAAGCCTGGATACATCCTCTGATAAATTAATCCGCATATCAGAAGTTTCGGCAACATTAATTGTTTGTGTCTTATACCCCGAAGCTGATATTAGCAAAACTGCATTTTCAGGAACCGACATGCTGAATTTTCCCTGCGCATCAGAAACGGATGCCTGTGATGAATTCCTGGTACTTATAGTTGCACCTTGAACAGGGATATTTTTACCCGCTGTTACAAGGCCGGTGACCATTTTATTTTGTGAAAAAAGCGATAAGGGCAGCAAGGCTACAAGCAGCCATACTTTTATAAAAAGTAATCTATTTCTCATTGTTTTTGTTTTGGTTAAATTGGTCTTTACTGGTTTAAATAAATTTGTTTTTGTAATTACATTGTTGCTTTTTCCGGAAGAGGCTGACTCACTGAAAAAATGTGTTTGCCATAACCTTTTTCAACAACTTGCTTTGCCCTGGCAGAATAAGAAGAAATATCTGTTGGCGTATTGGCTGCAAGGCCATCTACATATCGGTTGAACATACAGAAAGCAGCGGCGATAAGCACTGTATCGTGTATATCTCTATCAGTAGCACCAAGGTCTTTCGCAGTTTGTACTTGTTCTGACGTTACAGATTTTCCGCCTTTTTGTACGCTGCCTGCTATTGATAACAGGGCTTTTAATTTGTCAGAGATATCTGCATGGGTATAATCATTCTTTACCCGTTCTACCAGTTCGGTATTTCCATTGAGGTAGCAAACTGCAATGGCACCGTGAGATTGCTGACAATAAAAGCAATCATTTAAATAAGAGACGTGTGCGGCAATCAATTCCCTTTCTGCCATTGTTAAGCCTTCGTCTGTGCGTAACAGTAAGTTGGCGAGTTCGCCCATAGGTTCCGCGGTTTCCGGGCTGAAAGCCATTAAAGACCTTATCCCTGGTAAGTTTTCATTTACATTTATATGAGACATAGTGTTGTTTCTTTTTATAATGAATAAGTAAGTGTAGAGACTTTTTGTTCTGCCAGCTTTGTTCCCTGTATGCGTGATGTAATTTTTGCAAATGCGATATCTCTTGAAGTAGAAAGATCATCTGCAAAAGGCGAGAAGCCGCAATCATCGGTAGTGCCCAATTGCTCAAGCGGGATAAAGTCTGCTGCTTCGAGTATGGTATCGCGAATCTGTTCCGGCGTTTCTACGTGTGCGCTCAGTACGTTAGTAACTCCAAGGAATACCCGCTGATCAGCACGCAGGTTTTCTTTAATAGAAGAGAGCACGGAGCGCTTATCTTTTTCGCCTGCATATTCCAGGTAAAAATTACCAGCATTCAGTTGAAACAATAAGGGAAGCAGGTCAGCATAACTAATGTCTGCGCTATGGGTTGAATCATGGTCACCACCCGGACAAGAATGCACGCCAATCTTCTTTCTTTCTTCTGTTGCGAAACGTGCAAGAACTTTATTATTCAGATCAATAAAAGATTTTAATAAACCTCCCGCAGGATCAAGTTTCAATGCAAGCCTTGCTTCAGTAAAATCAACCTGCACATTATAAGCACCGCTGTTTAAACATCTTCTGATGTCAGCTTCCGCTTCATTTAATAAATCATGTGTAAATTGTTCGTTAGAGTAACCTGCAATTCCTTCCTGCGGGTATAAGAGGCTAATGGCCGAAACAGCAATCACTGCCTGCTTTACAGGCAGTTTGGTAAGCTGCTTTGCTTTTATAAGATAGGCATCTGCATACGAACTGTAATGAAAGGGCCCGGAGGTAATCTTTGGCAACTGCCTCGTGTGTCCGTCTGCAAACGGAATTATCACGCCATCGGGCGTTAGGTTTTGTAAGCCGCTAATCGGGTAAGTGGCAAAGCTAGGTTTTGTCTGCTCGCCATCTGTAATTACCGGCGAGCCCGTTTTTTCAAAGCGTTTAATGGTCTCTGTTAGTGCCTGCTCAGATAGCAGTGCCAATTCACTTTCTTTTATAAGTTGCTGGCCAAAAGCCTGCATAGCGTCTATTAAGTATTGAGGACGCGGAATGCTTCCTATTGGTTTTGTTTGAATTTTCATATAATTTCTTTTAATAAGTTTTTTGTAAATAATTATTTCTTCAGGTTAATGTTTGCGTAGCCATCTTTGGCACGTATTTTCGCACGATCTACATACACTTGCCTGTCTTGTGGTGCCCATGTATTTAATCCATCCACGTAGCGGTTGAACATACAAAAAGCGGCAGCTATTAAAACTGTATCGTGTATTTCTTTATCCGAAGCTTCCAGGCTTTTAGCATACGCTACCTGTTCAGCAGTAACATGCTTACCACCTTTTTGTACACTTCCCGCAATAGATAACAACGCTTTTAATTTAGGAGAGATAGATGTTGACTGATAATCTTTTTTTATCTCATCAATGAACTGCATATCACTTTGAAAGTAATGCTGCGCCATACTTCCATGCACATTCTGGCAAAAGAAGCAATCGTTTTCCGATGATACGTAAGCACCGATCAATTCCCGCTCGCCACGGCTAAGCGTATTATTATCATCATGTAACATGATCTCTGCAAGTTCATTCAATGCCTTCCCTGTTTCGGGACTGTATTCCATAGGACCTCTTATGCCTGGAAGATCATTTTGTAAATCGATATGCGCCATACTTTGGAATTGATAAATGAAAATTGATAACTTTATTTTGGTGACACATATCCTTTCTCTGCCATTCGCTTGCCCATGGCTTCATATTCTTGAGGATCTGTTGGAGTAAAGCTGTCCAGTCCATCTACGTAGCGGTTGTACATACTAAAAGTGGCAGCTATTAATACAGTGTCATGTATTTCCCGGTCATTAGCGCCAAGTTTTCTTGCAGCTTCAATATCTTCAGACTGTACTTCTTTGCCAAGTATCTGTACTTTACCGGCAATGTGCAGCAATGCTTTTAGCTTATCACTTACTTGCGCATGCTGCATATCCTGTAGTACATCATCCACTATATTTTTATCATCACCATACAGCTCCCTTGAAGCAGCTGCGTGGCTCATCATGCAAAACATGGTGTCATTGCGCTTCGATACATAAGCAGCTATCAATTCCCTTTCGGCTTCGGTTAGTGGTGATTCACCTCTCAGCAGTACCTGCGCCAGTTCATATAAAGGCTTGCCGGTTTCGGGCCTAAACATTACCAGGCTTCTTATACCCGGTATGCCTTCTTCAACTTGTATATGTGCCATAATTTAGATTTAAAATGTGTAATGAATTATTTATTCAGCAAGGGATTTATTTAAGGCGGAAATCTCCATCGCCGGACTGTCTTTTGTAAAAAATGCTGCTCCTAGTCCGACTAAAAAGATGAAGGAGAAAATGAAAACTGCATTACCATAGCCGCCAAGAAATGTAACGAGTGCGCCTATAAAAAATACTACTGATGCAGTAAACAACCTGCCAACATTAAAACAAAAACCTGTGGCGGATGCCCGGATAACTGTAGGGAATAAAGCAGGTATATAAACCGATAACGCCCCCTGGCTTATGCCAAAGAAAAAGGCAAGTATCCCCATCTCGATGAAAGTAGCAGTGGAGACCGAGGCGTTCAATTTAAACACCGTAAACGTCATGATAAAGCTGGCGATAAAACAAATCATCATTGTTTTGCGCAGGCCGATAGCATTGGCAATCCAGCCGGATGCGATACTTCCTATAAGGCCAGAAACAGCCAGTACCATCATAGTAAGGCCGCGGAGGCGACTAGCTTTTGCTGCATCGGCCGTAATGCTTTGTATAAATGTAGGAGCCCATGAAAAGACAGCCCATAAGCCTATAAGCATAGCGCCAAAAATTACAGAACCCTTTATAAGATTTTTCTTATAACCAGGTGCAAACAGCCTGTGATTTAAAAGGCCGCTGTGTATCGCCTCCATCTTGTTTCTTTTCCAGTTTTCAGATTCCGGCAGTATAAACATCGCAACTATTGCTACTACCAAAGGCACAATACCCGTTAAAAAGGCGCTATGCCAGTCCGTTAGTAAATTATTCATTGCTCCCGCAGCAATAAACCCAACAGGCATAGCAGCAGATACGATACCAAGCGCCACCGCCTTTTTCTTTTCCGGCCATAACTCTGCTACCAGTATATTGGTAGTTAAGATAACTCCGCCAACTCCAAAGCCTGTAATGAACCTGTAAATACCCACCATTAACCAAGATGATGAAAATGCGGTAAGTACTGTAAACAGGCCAAATATTGCCGTAGACAGTATTACTGCCTTTGACCTACCTGTTTTATCGCAAATAAAGCCCCACGCAAAACCGCCAAACATGCTGCCGAATATAAAAACGGAATTAATAAAGGCTCCTACATTATTCATCTTTTCATCTGTTACGTTACCCAGCAAGCTTTTTACGATTACCGGTAAGTAAACAGACATAGCCATAGACGAAATACCGCTGAACATGATGCTTATAAAGCATACAATAAATACTATTGTAAGGTTTACTTTTACTTTTGAGGAAGTGTCATGAAATATTGGGCGAGGTATAGACTGCTTACCATTCATTGCTATTGTTTCCATGATGCAGTTTGTTTATTTAAATGATCATATCCTTGCGGCAAACGATTGTAACCATGGTTTTTTAATCTTTCTCCGAGATCCTGATAGAAGGAGGGATCAGCGGGTGTTACAGTAGCCAGGCCATCAACATAGCGGTTGTAGAGGCAAAATAAAGCCGCGATCAAAACAGTATCATGTATTTCAATATCAGTAGCGCCGGCATCTTTTGCTTTTCGTATAACCGTATCAGTTACATTCTTTCCATTTGCCGTAACCATCGAAGCAATCGTAAGCAATGCTTTCATTTTATCACTTACAGGTGCCGTAATTATATTTTCTTTCACTCCTGTCGATGTTTCACTTTCCCCAAGCAAAAGGTCCGATGCAGCTGTATGCGCAGCCGTGCAAAACCTGCACTCATTTTTATTGGACACTACAGTTGCAATTAATTCTCTTTCTCCTTCAGTTAGTGTAGAAGGGCCACGTAAAAGGACTTGTGTTAGTTCGCGAATGGGGCCAGCGGTATCTTTTCTATATTCTAATAAGCCTGTGATGCCAGGCAAATGACTCTCCAATGGAATGTATGGCATGTTGCACGATTTGTTTCAAACCACACACTTATTGTAAGTGCATAATTCAAATATGTGTCTTGTAAATGATGTAAAGCCCTTATTGTAGCATTAATTTGCAGCTACAGTACAAGGAGTGGATCAGATGAAATTTACATCGGGAGGCTGCTCCGGAGAAGTGCGGACTGCCGCAAGTGTATTTTGCAATTGAGCGGGGAGCCAGTTTTGCTGGCCGCCTCCAAGCATCAAAAATCCATGGATAGAAATTGAGTAGCTGTCGTATTCATTTTGTTGATTTTTTACAGTACTATTTTTGGAATTATCAGATTTTTTAGAATTGCTGTTTTGAGATATATTGTTGGATATTTTAAAATAATTATCCTTCGCAATCTCCAAGTCCATTTTTTTTGTATTCGGAATACACATAACATACAGCGTATCGTTACTCACTTTTCTTTTCACATATTTATATAATGTACCGCTTACTTCAACTTCACCATCATATCTCTGATATTCTGCCCATGCAGTTTGGTACGGAAGATTGAGGGGGAATTTCAATTCAATAAGTTTTGAATCATCATAAGAGTTTCGGTCAAGCGTTGCCTCCAATTGCTGATCAGATTTTTGCTGCATATGCTGAAAAAGTAATCTGTATCCAAATAAATTGAACAGGAATAAACATGAGAGTAGTAAGGCAGATATTTTTTTCAATCGTAAAAGCCTGAGTTGAAGTGC
>JBDUAY010000592.1:0-3102 GCA_040004415.1 Bacteroidota bacterium
CCGGTTAACATGAAAGTAATGCGTTATAAGGTCATACCTACGCATAAATTCCAATAACATTTTTAGGGTTAACATTATATATTTTTCTCCCGGCAAGTTACAAACGCGAAACCATCAAGTTCTTACGTGCACACAAGTCCGGAGGACTTGAATGTCAGTAGCCGTAGGTGAAACCAATGGTTCGCTGTTGGTGAAACCAATGGAATGTGATGAACCCAATGTAATATTGATGGAATGCCGGCGTAACCAATGACCGTCGCGCTAACCGGTTTTATCGAATTATTAATTAGTCTTTTTCATCTTTTCTCCTAAACCCAATCCGGCTGCGTGGCATCCCTGGTGTATCCGGCGGATTTAATAATTGTTTCAGGTATTCAAAAATCTGTTGAATATCTTCATCGTGTGCAGTTAATCTTTCGCCTGCTTTTTGCATTTGCGCCAGTATGTTCTGTTCTTCGGTGAGCATGTCGCGCATCTTTACAAAAATTTCTATAATGCGGATGCTTGCCTGCATGGCTTTATCGCTGCGCAACACGGCTGCCAGCATCAGCACGCCATGTTCCGTAAATGCGTACGGAAGAAATCCGCCCAGGTGCTTTTTAGAGGGTATCGCATTTTGCGATACCATCCTCGCCGCTTCACGTCCGGTTAACTGAAACATAAAATTGGCAGGAAACCTTTTCATGTTGCGTTTTACCCGCTCGCGCAATCTTATCGGTTGCACGCCATACAATGCAGCCAAATCTTTATCAAGCATTATTCTCTGTTTCCGTACAGAATAAATTTTATTCATCACCGATTCATCGGCTACCATCAATGTGTTCATAGTTGTATATTTTCACTACTATTTTATTGCGCAACTGCGCGTTTATCATTTCTATTTCATCATCATTAAAAATACCGGCTGTACGGTATTGTATATGTCCGTTCGTTTTTGTCATTTTACATATTGCGTAGCAGCAATCGTTTTAGTTTTTTTAGAATTAGCAAGTTTTCTCATGTAAACCCTGCCATCTCCTGGTGGGGTTCTTTTTTTGACGCGCACCAGTTCTGATTAAAACTAATAAGTACGCGGAAGGCGGGCACTTATACAGGTAGCTAATCATTTTTTACTAATTTTGTTAGCTTAAAAATACTAATTAAATTAGTTAAGGAAAAGAATTTTTATCCCCCCGTTACCGGCACAATGCTGTGTGCCAGTTATAAATTTTATTTAATTAAGCCTGCGCGACAGATTGTTTTGCAATAAGATGTATTGATAAAAACGTTGCTGTTTTAATGTGATGGCCTGATGATTTGTGTCGTCAACTAAGTGTTTATTTTTTAACGAAAGATGTTACCGCGCAGATAATAATTCATACTTATTATTACAATCAATATAATTCAGTTACGGCATCAGGCAGTAAAATGATTAACTCAATAATATTTACAAGCTGGTACAGCGAACCTGCCTGGAAGATGTTCCAGCGGAGCATAATGCTGGTGGCAAACTGAAGTATAGGATCAGCGTGCCGTATGTACGGCATGTGCAATCGCGGGAAAGCCTGTATAAAAATTTATGGATTGATTTATAAGCCTGCGGACGTATATAGTTGCACCGCACATACATATCAGGCACCAGGTATCTGAAACCCATGGAACCAGTTAACAAAAAATACCCCTAAAGTGGTATTGCCGGAACCGTTCAAATAACGTCACTTTACACATTGTCTAGCAGCAATCGTTTTAGTTTAGTTTTTAGTTACCCCGCCGTTCGGCCCGTCAACAGGCTGAACACAAAAATTTTCTCATACGCCCTGTCCATCCCCGGACGGGGTTTTTTGTGCCTGGAGGGCGATCTAAAAAAATTAGTTATTATTTACTAATAAAATTAGTGTTGATAATAAGTTTTTACCTACATTTGACATTATATTACCTTGATTAAAAAAATAACCCATTATGTCAAATACAGAAAAATTAAAAGCACTCAAGCTCACCATGGACAAGATCGACAAAGATTTTGGCAAGGGTAGCGTAATGATGATGAACGAACGCAGCCAGGAACCTATGGAAGTAATTTCTACCGGTTCAATTGGCCTGGATACAGCACTTGGTATTGGCGGTTTGCCCAAAGGCCGTATTATTGAAATTTATGGACCGGAAAGTACTGGTAAAACCACCATTGCTATTCATGTAATTGCAGAAGCACAGAAAAAAGGCGGTATGTGCGCTATAATAGATGCAGAACATGCTTTTGATAGTGCCTACGCCAAGAGGCTGGGTGTGGATGTGGATAATCTTTTAATTTCTCAGCCTGATTATGGCGAGCAGGGTCTTGAAATTGCTGACCGCCTGATTCTTTCCGGCGCGCTGGACGTAGTGGTGATTGACTCAGTGGCTGCCCTGGTACCAAAAGGTGAACTGGAAGGCGAAATGGGTGATAGCAAAATGGGTTTACAGGCACGTTTGATGAGCCAGGCCCTCCGCAAGCTTACGGCAACGATTAGTAAAACAAACACCATTTGCATTTTTATAAATCAGCTGCGCGAAAAAATTGGGGTGATGTTCGGTAACCCCGAAACAACCACGGGCGGTAATGCATTGAAGTTTTATGCTTCTGTGCGATTGGATATTCGTCGTGTGAGCCAAATTAAAGATGGCGATACTGCGGTAGGTAACCGCGTAAAAGTAAAAGTGGTAAAAAATAAAGTGGCGCCGCCTTTCCGCGCTGCAGAATTTGACCTGGTATTTGGAGAAGGTATTTCCAAAGCAGGTGAAATTGTAGATATGGGGGTTGAACTGGGCGTAGTACAAAAAAGTGGATCTTGGTTTAGCTACAATACAGACAAACTTGGCCAGGGGCGCGAAACGGTTAAACAATTGATGATTGATAACCCGGCACTGGCAGATGAGATTGAGGCAAAGATCCGCGAAAAGCTGAAAGAGTTGAACGAAGCATAAGTAGGTTTTTTTCCACCGGTTTTTTTTGAATAGACATAAACGGTTAGTAAGTTTAACAGCTCCATTTTCATGGAGCTGTTTTTGTTTTTGGGGATGTGTTTTTTAACAAATAAATATTTACAAACATTTATAAACGTTTAAATTTGACAGGCGCAAATGTTG
>JBDUAY010000190.1:0-10397 GCA_040004415.1 Bacteroidota bacterium
AACGAATTATTCAATTCAATTTTTATACTTTCCAATCCCAGCTCCATGATCTTTTTGCGGCCTTCATGATCGTTGTACATGACGGATCCGTCGTCTCCAGCTTCAATTCTATCAAAAACGTTATAAAGTATAATACGCACATCTGTAAGCTCAGCAGCCATATGCGCTGCAAAGCGGGCCGCATTTTTTGAAGTGTCTGAAAAATCTGTTGGCACAATAAAGGTTTTCATTGCTGTTGTCGTTTTGATTGTACGCAAATATAGGATTTATGATTTCATACAAAAAAGTGGTTTATAACAATTTGAAACCCGGTTAGGCATCCGGGTGGGTTACCCTTTTTTTTCCGGTACCCAACTCATCAAAAAGCCCCGTCGAAAGACAGGGCTTTTATGATAAATACTTAATGACTTAGCTTTTTTTCCTGGTAGAATCTTTTTTGTTTGCTTTATACCTCATATCCGCAGAACCATCTTTTTTAACGGGCCCCGCTGGCTTGGCTTTGGCAGCTTCCTTATTCTCTTTAAACCTCATATCTGCTGTACCATCTTTCTTGGTTGCGCCGGCAGCAGGGGTTGTTTTTGTCATAGGTACCACTTTGGCAGTAGCCTTTTTAGCTGTATCTTTTTTAACAGCTGACATTTTTGAGTCCTTGGCGTCTTTCTTAGGATGCGCCTGCGCAAAAATGCCTGTACTGGCAATCAGCATTGCTACGGCAATCAGTAATTTTTTCATTTGTAAATTTTTAATGAGTGATTCAGTTTTAGATTATGATACAATTTAGAGACTAGTTACAGATTACAAAAGAAATAATTGTTAACGGATGGTGAATTGTGTTGATATCTGTCTGCCAAATCGCTATAATTCTATACGTACCACCATCGCAGCCCGCTAATTTTTGCTGTCAATAATTGCCTTTCTTTGCAGCAAAGAAGATTGTATGAGAAACGTTATGTTGTTATTTTTCACCCTGTTTATTGCTACCTGCTTATCGGCACAAAGCCAAAATGATATTTCGCTGATACCGCAGCCGGTAAGTCTCAAACGCCTGGCCGGAAGTTTTACGTTGCCAGTTAACCCGGTGATTGAGTGTGACGCTAACAGCACAAAAGTGGCCGAATGGCTCGGTAAAAAAATAACTATGGCTACCGGCTACCATATTTCCCTTACGGCCCATTCCACCACGGCTGGTACCATCAGGCTAATACTTACAAATGATAAAACAGCTAACAAAGAACAATATGCGTTAAAGTCGGGCGCTGACGGTATCTCGATCACCGCTTCAGACCCTGCAGGATTGTTTTATGGTGTTCAAACATTGTTGCAATTATTTCCGGGAGCTATTGAAAGTAAGACGATTGTTCAAAATACACGCTGGACAATACCCGCCGTAGAAATTATGGATTACCCGCGTTTTGGCTGGCGTGGCCTGATGTTCGATGTTTCCCGGCATTTTTTTACGAAAGCGGAAGTAAAAGAATTTATCGACGAAATGGCACGGTACAAATTCAATTTGTTGCACCTGCATCTGACAGATGATGAGGGCTGGAGAATTGAAATTAAGCATTATCCGAAACTCACAGAAGTGGGCGCGTGGAATGTAAAGAAGACCGGCACATTCGGCACCTTTTCTGATCCTGCGGCAGATGAGCCCCGCACATACGGCGGCTTTTTTACACAGGATGATATCAAAGAAATTGTTGCCTACGCAAAAGATCAGTTTATAAATATTCTTCCGGAAATTGATGTACCCGGTCATAGCCTGGCTGCTATTGCCGCTTATCCTGAACTCAGCTGCACACCCGGAACCTATAAAGTGAACTCCGGTGAAAAATTTATGATATGGCCGCCAAAAGGCCATTTTTATGGATTGGTTGATAATACATTGTGCCCTGCTAACGATAAAGTGTACACGTTTTTAGAGAAAGTATTTACTGAAATAGCCGCGTTGTTTCCATTTGAATACATTCATGTTGGCGGAGATGAAACGGCCCGGAATTTCTGGGAAAAAAGTCCGGAAATAAAAGCCCTCATGAAGAAAGAAAATCTTAAAAACCTCGATGAAGTACAAAGTTATTTTGAAAAACGGGTTGAAAAAATTGTTGAATCGAAAGGGAAAAAATTAATTGGCTGGGATGAAATCCTGGACGGCGGCCTGGCGCCCAATGCAACGGTTATGAGCTGGCGCGGGATAAAAGGTGGAATTGAAGCCACCAAACAGGGACATGAAGTGGTGATGAGCCCATCTACTTTTGCGTATCTCGATTTTATGCAGGGCGATGCCGCACTGGAACCGCCTGTTTATGCATCGCTCCTTTTAAAAACAGCGTACGAATTTAACCCCGTACCCGATGGTGTTGACGAGAAGTTGATTAAAGGAGGACAGGCCAATTTATGGACGGAGCAGGTCTACAACATGCGGCATCTGCAATATATGTTGTGGCCAAGAGCATTTGCCGTTTCAGAATCGGTGTGGAGTGCAGCCAATAAAAAAGATTGGAAAGATTTCTCACAACGGGTAGAAAAACATTTTGAACGTTATAATGTAGCGGGAATAAAATATGCACCCAGCATATACGATCCAATTATTAAAGTGAGCAAAGGGAGCAACGGCATTTTGCAAGTTGATTTTGAAAATGAAATTGATGGGTTGGACGTCTATTATAGTTTCGACAATTCTTATCCGGATAATTTTTACCCGCATTATACAAACAGTTCTGTGCCGGTTCCAAAAGATGCTGCAGTGATGCGGGCAATCACTTACCGTAACGGAAAACCCATTGGCAGAATGATTACGGTTACAAATGCGGATATGGTAAAAAGAGCCGTGAAATAAAACGCCAAGGTGGTCACGCTGGCATAATGCAAACTTCAAATATTTGAGGGGTGCAACGCCCGCAACAAGCTCCGGGTAAGGTTAATTCCGAAAAGGGCGACCCATCCTTGCACCAATATTTAAAAATTAACTGACAAACGCAAGCCGGGTGTAATATTTTTAAAGACATCATGAAAATAAAAGACAGGTTCCAGTTTTAATCCATCCCATTTTATTGCGCCAGTGCCCAGGCGAAAAGTATGGTTGTCGAAAAAATTTTCTCTAGGCCCGATAAGATAACCAATACTCAGGTGCTGAAATAAGTTGAAATAAGGGCCACCGGTTTTCCAGCGAGTCATAACTGGCTCACGGCCCAGCCTGAGGGTAACAAAATCGTTCCGGTATGTTTGCAGGTTGCCTTTGGTGTTTTTTGCAAAAAAGAAAAGCGGCTCCCATGAAAGACCAACCTGGTACCTGAACCGATCGGGGTTAATATAAACATCGGCAGACAGCGCAAATGATGGTGCAAAATAATTTTTATAATTCTGTGCTGCAATGCCAGCATGCAGTTCAATATAATCGTGCGGGAAAACCAATGCCGGATCCCTGTTGTTTTTTACCGGCGATATTCGTTCTGCAATGTCATTTACTTGAAGCGCGGTAATTTTTTCTTGAAGGCTGCCATCTGTATAATTGCTGATATCGGTTGCCTGGTTTATAAAAAAGCTAACCTGGCAATAACGTGTTGCTGTTGTAATTGATTTATTACGCCCGTGGGCAGGAGGGGTGTATTGTATTGGTATAAGTACATTAATAGTATCCTGCACTAATTTCAACGCGGCAACATCCCCGTTTTTTACAAGAAAGCTGGACGCTTTTTGTTTAAAGATTTGTATGCGGATCTTATTGCCCGTAGTAGCATCAAACAAATAGTCGATCCTTTTAACAGCTAATTCATCAGCTAAAGAATCTTTAAACGCTTTCATATCGCGCAGGTAAACCTGCAGCAGCGAATCTATGTTTGGAAGTTTTTGAAGATCCTCAGCTTTGTTTACTTCTACCTGTATTTTATTGCCTTTGCTGAGCGCAATAAAATACTTGCTTATAACGAGGCGCGAATCCATCTCAAAAGTTTTGGATGTTTTTGTGGCTTCAGGTTCTTCCTGTGCGCAAAGCTTTCCCGCGATGCTTGTTGCAAGCATCAGTAATGCAATAATTTTTTTCATATTAATTTAATTGGTTAGCGGAATTTTTATAACACTTGTATATTCCTGCCGGTCGGTGGCGGATGTATTGACTGATGAATGATTATTTCTAAATCTGCGTTTGAAATTGTTTTGATCATGATTGGATGATGAAGCCAGCTGGTCTGGATTAGCAGCCGGATCAGTTTCCAGTTCATTAATATACACGACCCTTAATTTTCTTAGAGCAACAGCTGCAGTAGAAACAATGCTGGCAGCATTTACATCAATATGAGGGACAGGTTTTGTTTCAACCAATGTTGGTGGCTCATTAGCCGTGCTTGTACCGGCAATAATTTTGTCGCTGATTTCAAGTTGTTTTTTTTTGGTTTGATCAACATACAAATTCACCCTATTTTTTTTTATGGATCGATTTTTTTTAATTGACGCGATCGGTAAAACGACAGTAAGATCTTTTTGCTTTTTGGTTATTGGAATCACCGGGTTACCCGCTTCCTGGTTTTGCTGCGTTGTTTTTTTCGCCAAAACAATTGCTTTTTTGTTTGATGAAATCCAAACCGTCAGTATTACCAATGGCAGCAAAACGGCTGCTGCCCAATACCACAAAATTATTTTACGGCGCGGCTTGTCTTGCAGGCGATGATGCAATTGCTCCCACGCAACTTCTTTATTAAACGCTTTTCCGGGCAAGCTGTCAAGCATATCCAGCTTTTCTTTTATGTCAATTTGTTTTTCGTTGTCCATAGCTGATTTCTTTTTGTAACAACATTTTTTGCAGCAATGATCGCGCTTTGCTCAGTTGAGATTTAGAAGTCCCTTCCGTTATTCCCAACAAGCCTGCAATCTCTCCATGATTCATTCCTTCAATTGTATGGAGGTTAAAAACAGTCCGGTAGCCAACCGGCAATTGTACGATCAACCCAAAAATCTCTGCCGCAGATAAATTATTAAGCGCTTCTTCTGCCAGCGGAATTTCTTCGGCCACTGCATCTGTTACAATAATGAATACATTTTTTTTACGAAGGAACATCAGGCATTCGTTGATTATTATCTTTTTCAACCATCCGTTCAGGGCCTGTTCTCCCTGGTAATTAAAAGAAGGCAAATTTTTAAAGAACTTGTAAAAACCATCCAGCAATATTTCTTCAGCATCTTCCGGGTTTTTAACGTAGCGGCGGCAAAGCAGCAGCATTTTATCCGACAACAGATTAAACAGGCATTTCTGCGCGGCGTTACTCCCATGCCTGGCTTCTTTAATCAGTGTAGATATATCCATGAAGAAATATACTGACCTGTCTGGTTTATAATAGTACAAATGCAGTTTGTAAACAAGGGGTTGCCTGAGAAAATAAAAGTATTAAATAAAATAGCTTCTGCTTTCTTATACCAGGCGGCTCTTTACATTTAATTATCATAATATTTTGTGAAGGTTAAAAATGTTTTTTATTTTTTTCTATGACTGGCCTCACTCCAAAAACACTTTAAATATGACAAGCAGTTAAGACGCCCAATACAATGCTTGCTATGAAGCTGAGGCTGATTTATATGGAATCTGCTTACTATGCTTTGTAAGGGGCAGGTGCGATGATAGTAAAGCCTTTAAACACTGTTGAATACCGGTAAGTATACTGAAAATCTCCGGCAATTTTAGTTAGATTTATTCGTTTTTACACCTCTAAACTTACTATTATGCGTTCATTTTGTTTTTTAATAATTGTATGCATTGGTTCTTTTTGGTTTGGATGTACTCCCCAGGCGCCTGCTGGCCCAACAGAACCTGTTGTTTTAAAAGATACTACCATAAAAGATATGGCTTATGGCAGCAATGTGGCGCAAAAATTTGATTTAGGCTTACCCGCCAACAGAACAAGCGCTACTTCGCTGGTGATAGTAATACATGGCGGCGCCTGGACTACCGGCGATAAAAACGAACTTGGTTTTATGACGGATGGCCTTAAACAAAGAGGATTTGCAGTAGCCAATATGAATTACCGGCTTTCGCCACAAAGCAATGATAATTACAATATGCAGTTAGATGATATCAATACCGCAATACAGTTTGCTTTTTCAAAAGCCCTGCAATATACTTTTAACGCGCAAAAAGTTTATATCGTAGGTCACAGCGCCGGGGCTCAACTGGCTTTGTCTTATGCTTACACACGTAATAGCGCCGGAAAAGTAAAAGCAGTAGGTTCACTGGCAGGGCCCACCAATTTATATTCCCTGGCTTATTACAACCCTTTTCCTTTTGACTGGCAAACCATTATGACGCCATATTTAAACATGCCGTTGTTTCCGGCAACGGCAGCATCGGAAGCGCGGTACAAAGCCGCCAGTCCTTTGTTACAGGCAACTACTACTTCTCCGCCTACTATTATGTTTCATGGAGATGCTGATCTGCGGGTGCCTAATGAACAGTCAGGCTTTCTTTCCAATCAGTTGGCAACATTGAATGTAGATCACAAATATGTTTACTATTCTCCATTGGTAGGCCACGATTGGTGGGCGGATTATACCAGGAGGGATAATACCATGGATGAGTTGAAGACATGGTTTAATAATCATCCGTAATAGCTGGAGAAACCGGGAATTTATTAATGTGAATTTGGAACAGACAGCATGGTTATCGATCTGATGCATCTAATTCAGCTGATTAATAGTAAACTGAATTCCATATGCCTGTTACCGGTGGTCTTTATAATAATTTACTGGAATTGAATGTCGTAAGTGAATTATTTCTTTTTGCGTAAGTGGGGTACTTTCTATTGTTTTGACGGCTTCTTTTAATTGCGCCGATGTTCTGATACCAACAATTGCTGATACAACAGCAGGTTGCTGCAATACAAATTGCAGGGCTGTTTGCGTGTTGCCACGTTTATTACCTGATATAAAATTGATTGCACCGGCTGCTTTTTTTACGGCTTCTTCAGTATAGTTTAAATAATTTTTGGCGGGTTTATCAACCAGCAAACCACTTGCTAAACTTCCTCTCGCCAATACACCAATATTTTTATCTGCAAGCAAATCAAGACAACTTTCTTCGGGTCTTCTGTCCAGCAAACTATATTGCATCATTACACTGCTGATAGTGGATCGGTACGCATAGGATCTTATTACGTTGGGACGAACAGACGAAATGCCATAGTAACGGATCTTGCCTTGTTGCTGTAAAATGTTAAAAGCTTCAATCGTTTCATCGATATTGTCTTCTATGGTGCCGCCATGCAATTGGTAAAGATCGATATAATCTGTTTGCAATTTTTGCAGGCTGTTGTTGACTGCGGATAAAATATATTCTTTTCGCGGGTTCCATGTCCACCCGCTGCCATCCGGCTTCATCTGATTGCCCACTTTGGTTGCAATGATTAGATCTTTTCTTTTTTCTTTCAGCGCCTTACCCAATGCTGCTTCATTCTCTCCCTGGCTATATAAATCTGCGGTATCGAAGAAATTAATTCCGCATTCTATGGCAGTGTGCAGCAGGCGGCTATTGTCTGCGTCGTTGCCACCAAGAGACATGCAGCCAAATCCTATGCGGCTGACAGATAAAGCTGATTTTCCCAGGTTCCGGTATTCCATCTGCGCTGTTTTATGGCAATGGTAAATAAAATGCGTGAATCGTAAACACCATCAACGTTAAAAACCTTTTTTAAGATGCATTTGTTATTAAGACAATGTTATTACGATGTAAGATGCAATAAAAGCTTTAAATTACCTGTTATAATAAAGAGATGAACAAGCTGAAAAAAATAGTGGTTCTTTTGCCAGTTGTAATAGTGAGCTGTATATTTCTGCGCGTCTATTATCTTCAGCAATATGAAAATGCAAAACATAACAGGCTCCTGGCGCTCATCATCACTATCTTACTTTTTTATGCATGGGTAATTGCGGGTATTATTCGCCGCAGGCAAAATTCTTTTTTTGATATACTGGTGCAATCAACTTACTATGTTTATATTTTTAGTGTTTTAACCCTGACCGGTTATTTTATCCTTTTTAACCAGGTGTCTGCACACGACTGGTGGCACAAGATGATTGAGCGCGTAAACAGGCGGGAGGGGGTAAACCTTCAACCGTTTACGTTTATGAAAGGCCACCGTCTTTTTACATATGATGTAGTGGGCAATTTTATGATGCTCATGCCTTTGGGTATTTATTTGCCAATGTTGTATAAAAATATAAAAGGGTTTTTTAGCGTAACGTTTGTTGCCATGATGGTGTCTGTTTCAATAGAATTGATGCAACTGGCTACCAATGTACGTATAGCAGATATAAATGACGTGATCCTTAATACAGCAGGCGCATCGGTTGGATTTATTATCTACTTTATAATTTACGCATTATTTATTAAGCCGCTCAATCCCTCCCGCAAGGTGCAGGCATATTCTTAATAGCTTTTAGCTGATAGTCGCAGCCGGTAGGTTTTTTTAAGTGGACGACAGTGATTATTTTTCCTTTCCAAAATAATAATGATAGGCAATCAGTGAAACAGGCAGACCGATCGCCAGCATCAGGATTGCAATATTTTCCACTGCGTTTACAATTGAAAAGGGACGTGCAGGTATTCGTGTAAGCGGAACGACCAGCAAATTCATTATACACCAAACAAAAAGCCCGTACAAAATGCCAGCGACAAATTTATTTTTTATGACAGGATAAATTTTTGGATAGAGTAGAAAAAAAATCACCGTGAAGATGAACGCAATAAGATAATGAAATAACAAACCCGCTATTATCATGGGCATTCCTCCGGCGTAAGCATCTGCTCTTCCAAACACCGCACTGGCAATGTAATTACCAACCAGCAACGGGTTCTTTCCTGATATTGCCACCATTACAAAAGCAGTGCTGATATCGAGTGTTCCTGCCAATATCCATGCGGCAAAAATAGATGTTAGCGGACTTTTTGGTTGTTTTGGCTGAAGCATATCTTTTAATTTAAGCGCGCTATAAATATATGCTTTAAGTGGCAGGATTAAGAGGCATGGATCAAATACGGGATACGAGGTCACTGATACGATAAGCTTATCCCCGCAAATGATATGACTTTGGCTGTACAAATGCACGGATACCCTGGTGAGAAAGGGTAGCGCCCAATCCAGAATTTTGCCTGCCGCTCCATGGTAAAGCAGCGCTTACGCGGTCGCAGCAATTCCAGTACACGGTACCGGCATTTATTTGTTTCATGACGCCTTCTGCACGCTCACGGCTTTTCGAATACACGCCGGCAGTTAGGCCGTAGTCCGTATCCTGCATCAATTGTATGGCTTCCACATCATCGCTCACTTTCATAATGCCGATGATCGGGCCAAAAGATTCATCGCGCATGACCGCCATTTTGTTGGTAACATTGATCAATACAGTCGGCTCGAAAAAATTTCCTGTGCCGTCAACTTTTTTGCCGCCGTGCAAAAGCGTTGCACCTTTGTCAAGTGCATCTTGTACCTGGAACTCTAATACTTTTATCTGTGCCGGCCTGGTTAACGGCCCAATATAAACGCCCTCTTCAGTTGGTAACCCGGTCTTCCAACTTTTTACTTCCTGTACAAATGCAGCAATATATTCATCATAAATTTTTTCATGCACATAAATTCTTTCTACACTACAACAACTTTGTCCGTTGTTATAAAAGGCGCCATCGGCGGTGCCTGCAGCAACTGACTTCACATCATCCACATCCTCCGCAATATAAAGCGGATCTTTACCACCCAGCTCAAGCTGAACGGGCACCAGTTTGTGTGCAATTTTTTCAGCAATATATTTACCTGTATTATAGCTACCGGTAAAAAAATATCCATTCAATGGCAATGCCAGGATGGCCTCACCAACGGCCGCTGGGCCCGCTGCCAGAATAAAAACATCTTTTGGCACACCTGCTTTATACATTAACCGCTGTATATGTAAACCCGTCAGCAATGTATATTCAGACGGTTTATATAGTACCGCATTGCCGCCAATCAGTGCGGTAATAAATACGTTGGTGCCAACGAGGTAAGGATAGTTCCATGCAGAAATATTAGCAATAACACCCAATGGTTCGTAAACAATCTTCTCTTTTGTATCGCCTTCTATATTAACCCATTCATCTGCCAGCCATGCTGCTGAGTTTTCAATAAAATATTTTATACGGGTACGTGCACCATTGATTTCGTTAAATGATTGCTGTAACGGTTTGCCCATTTCTGCAGTGAGTGTTTTTGCCAGCTCATCTTTTTCTGCGTCCAGCAGATCAGAAAAACGTTGGATAGCGTCAATGCGATCCTGCACTGGCGTTGCAGCCCAGGCCGTCTGACCTTTTTTTAATGTATCATATTTCTGCGCCAGTATTTCTTTTGTATCTTCTGCAATCTCCTGTATAACTTCCTGTGTGGCGGGGTTGA
>JBDUAY010000593.1:0-3087 GCA_040004415.1 Bacteroidota bacterium
GCAGTACCGGGTAATGGTACAGGCTGATACCAATTACAGGGCTAACCTGGAAGGATTGAATAAAGTGTTTATCAAGTCGGGCAGTGGCCAGATGGCGCCCATCACCGAATTTATAGATGTGAAGCGCTCTTACGGTCCGCAAAGCATTACGCGGTTTAATATGTTTACTTCTATTTCTGTGAATGGTACACCCAATCCCGGTTTTAGCTCGGGCGAGGCATTGTTGGCCATTAAAGAAGTGGCGGCAGAAACCTTGCCTCCGGGCTATGGCTATGAATATTCCGGTATCAGCAGGGAGGAGCAATCCAGCGGCTCTGAATCCATCTTCATTTTTGTGCTGAGCCTGGTATTTGTTTACTTGTTACTAAGTGCGCAATACGAAAGTTATTTACTGCCGCTGGCGGTATTGCTGTCTATGCCGGTAGGTTTATCAGGGGTATACCTGTTTGCAAAAATGTTTGATATCGGCAATAATATTTATATGCAAATTTCGCTGATCATGCTCATCGGTTTGCTGGCTAAAAATGCCATCCTGATGGTGGAATTTTCATTGGGAAGAAGACGCAAGGGAATGAGTTTGATTGAATCTGCAACAGAAGGTGCAAAGGCCCGTTTGCGGCCGATATTGATGACCTCCTTCGCTTTTGTTTTTGGATTGATGCCATTGATGTTTGCTACCGGCGCAGGTGCTTATGGCAACCGGTCAATCGGAACGGGTGCCATCGGCGGAATGCTGATCGGTACTGTGTTGGGGGTGTTTGTAATACCGGGCTTGTTCATCGTATTTCAATCTTTACAGGAAAAAATACGGGGTAACAAGTACGATGAAAATGATGAATTGCTGGAACTATAACTTTATAAAACTGGAAAGCTAACAGAATGAAACGAATTGTATCCGGCGGAAAAATAGCGGTTGTATTGTGTGTAGTGCTCATTGCATTTATCCAGTCCTGCAAAGTTGCCAAACCGTATGTGCAGCCTGCAAATGCGGCCAGCGCTGACTTATACCGCAAAGCTGTTTCTTCCGACACAACTAACATAGCCGATATTCCCTGGCAAAAATTATTTAGCGATACCACGCTACAGGCACTTATTCAGCAGGGCATCAGCAACAACCCGGATTTTGGTATCGCCATTGCCCGCATAAAAGCCGCTGCTGCCAACGTTCGGCAAAGCAACATGGCATTGTATCCTTCGGTGAATGCCAATGCCGCGGCGGCTTTTCAAAGAGTGCCTGCTACGCAGTTTGGTACACCGGAAGCCTACCAGTTATACGCCATCAGCAGCTGGGAAGCAGATATATGGGGTAAACTGAGCAGTGCTAAAAAGGCGGCGCTGGCATCATTGCTGCAAAGCGAAGCCTATCGGAGAGTGGTACAAACACAGCTGGTGGCCGACATCGCTACCAACTACTATTCGCTGCTGGCCTTTGATGCACAATTGAAAATAACAAAGCAAACGGTAGAAAACAGGAAGCAGGAAGTGGAAACCATGAAGGCGTTGAAAGACGCGGATGTGGTTACCGGTGCTGCCGTTGTGCAAAGTGCCGCCAACCGTTATTCTGTTGAGATAACGATACCCGATCTGCAACAAAACATTCGCGAAATTGAAAATAACCTGAGTACATTATTGGGCAAAAATCCGGATACCATTTTGAGAAGCAGTCTTGATCAGCAAATGATTGATACAACGCTTGCGACTGGTGTTCCTTTGCAACTATTGGCCAACAGGCCCGATGTACAGCAGGCGGAATACCAGTTGCGCAATTCATTTGAACTGGTAAATGTGGCCAGGGCTTATTTTTATCCTTCGCTCAACATAACCGCTGCCGCAGGATTATCCACCACTGCGCTATCAAAACTATTTCAGCCGGCCAGTTTTTTTGCCAACATCGCCGGCGGTTTATTGCAGCCGGTGCTTGACAAGGGCGTCAACAAACAACGGCTCGCCATTGCGCAGGCAAGGCAGGAGGAATACCTGGGCACTTTTAAGAAAACTATTTTGGTGGCCGGGCAGGAAGTATCCAATGCCTTATATAGTTACCAGGCTGCTGCCAATAAACAGTCGCTGCGCTCACAGCAAATCTTTAACCTGGAAAAATCGGTTGAGTACACCAAACTCTTATTGCAATATTCTTCTGCGACGAATTATACAGATGTACTTACATCAGAACAAAGTTTACTGGCGGCACAGCTGGGCAGTATCAATGATCGGTTACAGCAGCTTACAGCAGTGGTGAATTTATACAGAAGCCTTGGCGGGGGATGGAAATAATTTTGGAGGTAATCATTATTAAATATAAAAGAGGGGAGTGATACTTCAATTTTATTACCAGTATAGTTGTATAAATGCTTACATGAAAAGAGCCTGCATATTTTGCAGGCTCTTTTCATGTAATTAAAATATTTGAAGATTCCCAGGCTGTTTTTTGACGTCCCGGATTATCACGAAATGTTAACCGCTAATTTTTTTCATCCACAACCATTGTATTTGTCCATTTGTCCTGCCAGGGGTTACATGGAGTTCCTAACGCACTAAACACGCAGAAAGGAACGGCTCTGCTGAGACCTCTTTCACATGCTTTGCCTGCTGAAATTGGACTGCCATCAACATTGACGGCCCTGGTTTTTGTGAAAAATTTGCCAAGAGATTTTCCCTTAAATATGGCTTCCACGGCAGACATGTACAGCCCATATAATAGAAGTGAAAGCAGCCTGTCAACTAATGCAAAACCAGGGCTGCTGCTTGTAAGCAGATCTGCTGCGGTTGGCATTGCTAACGCCAACACAAATCCAAGCCCCAGAACAAAAAAATAAAAAGAAATAAGATCAATCACATAATTGGCCAGTCGTTTTCCGGTACTCGCTCTCACATAATAATATTCAGGAGTCAGCAGATCTTCAGGGTTTTGTTCGTTTTGCATGGTGGTGTGGGTTTAATATTAATAATAGCATGTGTGATGATGAAAGATGGCGAGTCGCCCGGGGGGTTATCCGTTGCTAACCTGCCCTTTTATTTTCTGTCAATATCAATAATCTCTCCTTTTTCCAGCATTGCTTTCAGTTCCTTTTTTGAAAAAGCAAACTC
>JBDUAY010000594.1:0-3078 GCA_040004415.1 Bacteroidota bacterium
TTTTTGTATCTGGCGCGGTGTATGAATACAAAAAAGTACCTCTTGCTGTTGTTAATGCGATGCGAAAAGCTACATCAAAAGGAACGTATTTAAATAAGCACATTAAAGGCAGTTATTCTTTTACAAAAATTAAATAGCTGGGAAGATTGAACCTTACTAATCCTGTGTTGAGGAATATATATATGCGGAAAACTACGGTAACGAGTGTGGAAAATGATTCCCAATATAGTAGACTTATTTTATCAAAGAGTTATATCTGCAGCTGGCACGAATATTTCTAAAAGAATAAAAAAATTATTATGAAAAAGATATTACTTCCACTGGCTTCTGCGGCAATTATAATGTGTGTTTCATGCAACAACCAGTCTTCAAAAGACAGTGTTGATAAAGCAGATTCCGCAAATGCCGCAAAATCGGATACTTCGTCGATGAAGACGGATTCGTCTGCGGCGGCACAACCAACCATTAAAACAGATGACACAACAACTACGTTCCTGGTAAAAGCGGCGAACGGTGGTATGGCTGAAGTTAAGCTGGCGCAAATAGCAAAACAACAATCCAAAGACAGCGCAATTTTGAATTTTGCAGATATGATGATTACTGATCATGGTGCAGCCAACGAAAAAGTTAAAGCCCTCGCTGCAGAACGTAACGTAACACTGCCAGCAGAGCCAGATGCAGAACACCTGAAAAAGGCTGATGAGTTGAGTAAGAAAACAGGAAAGGATTTCGATAAAGCCTATGTAGATGCAATGGTAAAAGGTCATAAGGAAACCGTAGATTTATTTAAAAAAGCATCTGCCAAAGTTTCCGATGCACCGGTGAAAGCATTTATTGATAATACGATACCTGTTCTTGAACATCATCTTCAAAGAATACTGGATATTAAAAAAGGTATGAGATAATTTGTTTGATTTTGTAAGATAAAATTCGCTCCTTTGAAACAACCCGCTGTATGGCGGGTTTTTTTATGCAGGTTGAATACATTATTTTCTGAATGGCAGGTAATTTGATATTTTTTTATATCTGATTAATTCTAAAAAAGATTGTATGGTAAAGTATTCAAAAAAAGCAGGCGAAAAAGTTGAAGAAGTAATGGACGAAAAAAAGAAAGGCACGTTGAAAAGCGGCCGCAGTGGTAAAAAGGTAACCAGCCGCAAACAGGCAATAGCGATTGGCTTGTCTGAAGCGCGCAAAGCCGGTGCAAAAGTACCAAAGAAAAAGTCTTCCAGTAAATCGGCTGCAAAGAAGAAAAGTGCTCCGAAAAAGAAAGCAGCCAGAAAAGTAGTGAAAAAGTCAAAGTAGTAACTGATAAACACGTTGTCAACGCGACGGCAATCTTCTGAAAATAGGATGCCTTTTAACGATCGAACCATTTCTTAAAAGCAGGTGCTTTTTCACGGCTCACATCAATTTGTATTTTTAAGGGCGGTTTCAACGTCACTGTTAATTTTTGGTTGTCGTGCGGCTGAACGGTTTGTATCGCATCAATGTGGACAATGTACTGCCGGTTGGCGCGGTAAAATATTTTAGGATCCAGTAATTCTTCAATGTCTTCCATGGTAGTAAAATCAAGAATATGCTTTTCACCACTAAAAGTGAAAATATAATGAATGTTTTCTTTCATAAAACATGCAATATCCCGGGTATTGATGGGCATCCATTTTCGGTGATAATTTACAATAAATTTTTCTTTGTACACCAGTTGCGCCGCTTTTGGCTGCAATAATTTTTGTATTAATAAATTTACATCTGTAGGAAATGCCGATTTGCTTTCAATGATATTCCTGCATTTATCAATTGCCTTCTTTAATTCATCATCGTCAATGGGCTTCAGCAGATAATCAACGCCGTTAACTTTAAATGCACGGATAGCGTAATCATCATATGCGGTCGTAAATATTACCGGATTGCTGAGCTTGTATTCATCAAATATTTCGAAACTTACGCCGTCACCCAATTGTATATCCATGAAGAACAGATCTGGTTCTGCATTGCCATTGAGCCATTTTTTTGCCTGGCCCACACTGGTCAGGACCGCTACTATATCAACATCACCAGCTGCAAGTTTTATTTTGTTCTGCAATTCTTCAGCAATGATGCTTTCATCTTCAATAATGACTGCTTTCATATCAATGGAATTTTTACGGTGAAATGATGATTATCTTCTGTTATAACAACTGGTTTGCCGCTCAGGTAATGATAGAGCGATTGCAGGTTAGTTAATCCTTGTTTATTACTGGTTTCAACAAACTTTTTCTTTTGTAAATTATTTTGTATAACCACCTGGTCATGCTCAATAAAAATATTTACCTGCAGTGGCTTGTGTATGTCAATAATATTATGCTTGATGGCATTTTCAATTATATTTTGTATCGTTACCGGTGCAATCTTTCTGTGCAGGTACTCTTCTGGTATGTTTATAGTAACGCGCAGCCCTTCCTTAAACCTTGTCTGCTGCAGTTGTGTATATATTTCAGCTAACTTAATTTCTTCTGTTAATGCTACGGTTTCGTTATCCCTGCTTTTAAGTATATAGCGGTAGATCTTTGACATCCTGTCAAGAAATTGTTTGGCATGAACCGGGTTGGATGTAATTAGTCCGCTTAATGAAGTAAGCGAGTTAAATAGAAAATGCGGGTTCAGCTGTTGTTTTAAACTTTCATACATGACCAGCACTTTTTCCTTTTCAAGCGAATTGGCTTTGGATTGAAGGTTGTATACTTTTTCTTTTTGAGTAATACGGTATTTGTACAAACTGAACAGCGTCATTCCAGCCAATAATAAAATCATAAGCCTGAACCACCAGGTTTTATAAAAAATTGTCTTGAGGTGAATCAGGATTGTTTTTTCTTTTACATTCCAATTATTTATGTCGGTAGATGTTTTGTAGTGAAAAGTGTATGTTCCCCCGGGAACATTTGTATAATTCGCCGTTCTGTCCTGTGAATAGATCCATTCTTTATCGAAAGGTTCCAGCTGGCGGGCATACCATATTTCTTTTGGATTGCTGTAGTTAAGGGCAATCATGTCAAGAGAAAAAAAGTTTTCACTGGCAGCCAGGGAGATCTCTTTTTT
>JBDUAY010000191.1:0-10353 GCA_040004415.1 Bacteroidota bacterium
TACCCCTATTGTTCGCATTGTTGTTGTTTTCATTTTGTTTTGATTTAATTTGTGACTAGAAAGTTTTATACTTCCCTCCTTTTCAATTTTCCGGCCATGAATGGTTATCAGCATTTTTTTAACATATTGAGCAAGCAAAAGCCTTCGTCCTGAGCAAAAATTTGCCAAATTTGGTTACTTCTGAGGAATCTGTTCATCAGTTAAACAGACTAAAGTGGAGTTATTCACATTTAGATATATGCTCTGCTTTGAGAAGATCATATCATGTTAATTATTGGCAATACGTTTTAACATTAATTTCTTCTTACTCTGAGAAGATGAATTAATCAATAAGCAGCTGTATAAATTCTATTTGGTTTTGAAAGAGTAAGACAAAAAATGTTATTCATTATTTTCTTTAACAGAAATAGTATATCTGTCAGCAATAGACGCAATTAATAGACCTGCAACAGTTCCCACCAGGTAACAAAGTATATCGCTCCATGAAAACGAAAAGCCCAATAACATGCTGCCTAAAAAAGTATGGCGGATGCTGTTTATCCATGGTGCCTGGTAAAGCTGGGATATTTCAATAGCAACAGAAAACGAATATGTGTACAAAGCAATTTTCCACAGTGGTTCCTGTGGCCAAAAGCATCTGAATAAAAGAAAAAACATGGTCGACCATAATATATCGCCGCCATAATCAGCCATAAAAGAAAAATACCATTGTGGTTCTTTTCGGGTTGATAAACCCAGCGGTATAACCAGCAGGAATAAAATAAAATACACAACTCTTCTATTCTTATAATTCACGCTGAAAATTTTAACTTATGCATTTACCGGCCGATGAATCAACAGGCTAAGTATACAAAGTAGATTATTTATAAACGAATCTGCAAAGTCAGGTAGAAACTTCTTGCATCAGCAGGAATAATACCAGGACCAGGATAACTATCGGCCCGCCGTGTATAATAGTAATGATTGGTAAGATTATTAAGCGAACCTGAAAGCATGAACGTTTTGCTCAGTTTATAATCAACCGTAAGATCGATGACGTAATAGGCCGGAACCAATCCATTTATGCCATTGTTAGAAGGGGCTGTTGCGTTCGTAGCGTCTGAAAATTGCCGGCTGGTATATGAATATTGAGCGGTGGCGGAAAAACGATTCTTTTTTAATGTAATACCAGATTTTAAAATAATGTCCGGTACAAATTCAACTTTCTTATTTTGGTAAGCAGGCTCCTTACTGTTTACATAGCGGGCATCTATATAGGCAAAAGTAGAAAATATGGAGAGCTTCATTTTAGCGGCATCGCCTTTAATTAATTTCCAGATATCAGCTTCCGCAAATGTTTCAATCCCAATATTTCTTGATTGGGCAATATTGGTCGTATACTGATACGTCTGGGTAGAAGCAGTATCAACTTTCTGAACGATTCCAATCCTGTTGTTATAATTAATAGCGAATATGCTTACATCATAATTGAGAATGTCAGCAATATGCCCGCGCGCTCCAATGTCTGCAGAGTAACCCTTTTCATCATGTAAATTTGGATCTACCCGGTAATTGGGATTCACAATGCTCATGTCGTTGAAATTAATGCTGCGGTAATTCTGCGAAAGATTCGCATACAGTTGCAACGAATTATTCTGGTTATAGCTGACGCCGATCCCTCCAATTAAAAAAGACCTTTTGCTATTCCTGTTTTCATTAATGGGCTGGTTGTAAATAATATTGCCTGCGCGGTCCTGCACAAAGCTGTTATAGAAACCATTGGCCTCTGTTACAATTTTTTCATACCGCAAGCCCGGGATGATGCTTAATTTTGGCGTTACGCGAAATATGTTTTCGGCAAACAGCGAAGTGTTGTGGTTTGGAAAAGTATAATGTGAATAGGTCAAAGAATCCGCCACATTTGTTTTACTAAACGCAAAATCAGGTTTGCTGCCACCCGAGCCATCATTACCATTTCCAATTTGCCGATCTGTATGCCCCTCATAATACCGGATCCCAGCTAATAAAGTGGACGGGTAATCCTTCTTGATATGATAGGTATAAATCAACCTGCTTTCATTTCCCCAATTTTTATATGTATCGGTACGGTATTGTCTCGGGCCGCCCGGATCAATAACAGTATAAATTGCGCCCAATGCAGATCGTTCTGCCGAAAGCCCAAATAGCCGGGTATCAAATTTCAGGTGACGTGTAATATCGTAATTGACGAGTATTGCTCCAAGATTCCAACGCACTTTGAACCAATTTCTTTGTTTGGTAATTTGCCTTGGATCGGTTGCAAACATTACATCATTCAAACCGCCGGGTTGCCTTTCAAGATAATCCATGTGGGTGTACTGCACCGTGACAGACAATTTGCTACTTGCTTTATACGTCGCTGAAAAATAACCCGTGTTTACATTAAAGTGTGAGTGTGATCGCCAGCCATCTCCTGACTTATGTTGATAAAATGCATAGTAATTCAGTTTACCAACCGTGCCACCAACACTCGTAGAGGTATTGAAGAAGCCCCAGGAACCGCCGGTCAGCCGCTGCACCAATTGGACCTTTTGACTATCCGGACCAGTATTTAATTTAAAATTGATAATGCCGCCAAACTGGGTGCCGTATTGAAGGGAAGAAGCGCCGCGCACTATTTCTATACGTTCCATCATTTCTGCAGGCGGCGTATAATAACTTTCAGGATAGCCCAATGCATCCGCACTCATATCATATCCATTTTGGCGGGTATTAAAATTACTCGTCCTGTTGGGGTTTAGTCCACGTCCACCAATAGCCAGCTGAATGCCTGCGCCACCGTCGTTTTCCCAAATATTCAACCCCGCTACTTTGGAATATATTTGCCGGCTGTTATTGGTAGCAGCGTTTGCGATGATGTCTCTCAACACAATCACCTCGCTTTTTTTACCCGCATAGATGTTTGCGCCGTCCACATCTTTCAGGCGGGTAAATCCAAATGCCTGCCGGGTGTTTCTAACATTTACAGAATCTAGAAGGGAAACGTGTTGTGATAGAACAACATCCACCTTAATATTTTTACCAGAAACAAAGATGGCTTTAGTCACTTGCTCAAAGCCCACATTAGAAATAGTCAGTGTGTAATTGCCGGGTGAAATCTTGTTGATTATATAACCGCCGTTTTCATCTGTTACAATACAAGTGCCCGTTGGATGAATGCAAACAGTTGCACCAACAATTCTCTTTCCGTTTTCCAACTCACTTATTTTGCCGGATAGAGAAAATGTTTGTGCATTAGAACAAAGGGAATAAGCGAGGGAAAAAATAATGAACGTTCCTATTCTCGTGTACATATTGTTGTAATAATTTTATGGTACCACTTACTTGTTTCCTTCCTGTCCTTTTCGTTGAAATGGAAGTATCCATTTTTTAGGGAAAAAAATTTATCCGCCGTGGTTGGTGTCTCACCAACTACAATATGAACGCATAATATTTAGAAAGTTTTCAGATTGGGTCCTATTGTTTTCGTTGAAATGGAAGTATCCATTTTTTAGGTAAAAAACTTTCTTGTTGTGTTGACAGATCTACAGAACTATCTATAAATAACCGGCTACCGCTACCATTTAATGTTACGTAACTTTCAACAGTCACTTTAGGGGATTTGATCCCTTTTTTTATATACACATCCCTTAAATAATGTGCGTATTGCAAAATCATATCAGGCTGCGTTTCCATCATGCGCTCCTGGAAAGGCGTTAAATATCTTGCATTGACAATTTCGCCCCTTCTCCCCGTTTGTGGATCTGTTACATAAAAAAAGGTAGTGCCGCTTTTTTCCATCAGCATTACCCGCCACGAAAAACGATAGCCTTCTTCTGTCCAGTACAGCGTGCCGGGATACAGTAAAAAACGAAAAGGAAGAAACAATTGCAGCAAAATATAGATCGATAATAAAACTTGCAACCATTTTCTTTTGGCAGGAGGAAAATAAATACTCACTGGTTTTTCTGGTACGCCTGCGGTTTTTCTATCGAATAAGTTCCGCAGCCTTTCAATCAGTTTCAAATGAAATTCTTCCGGGAAAAAAATCGCTGTAAGAAAGATCATGATGTACGGGAACATACCAATCTTAAATAGCAAAGCCGTAAATACATGAAAGAGGATAACCAAAAAATAAGCTGCTTTCCTCGTAGGTTTGTACATTAATAAAAAGCAGACGGAAAGATCAAAAACTGCCCCAAACCAACTGAAAGCATAAGCTACCCAGGTTTGCTGCATCAATGATCCAATCAAAGGGACATTCCCATTTGCTGGCAGCCATATTTTCAACGGCATAGCTTCAATCATCCAATCAGTATTCAATTTGCTGAGTCCTGCCAGGAAATAAATCAGGCAAAGCTGCCATTTAAAAATATTGATTGTCCAGCTGGGCACCTGTGTCACTTTTAATGATGGCTTCCGCATAACATCAACCGAAAAATACCTGTTTGCCGGAACAAGCATCAACAAAAAGGAAATGACGCTGACTATATAATAATGATTCAGGTAATAGGTTTTATCGATCAGTTCAATATAAACGAACAATAGGAAAAAAGCAGTGATGGAAATGCGATACAAAAAACCAATCAAAATAAAAAAAGCAGCGATAGCCATTGCTGCAAACACTATGTACATGCACAACGCCGGCAATGGTTTTATCCATTCAAACCCATAAAAAGGAAAAAAGAATTTTGGTACTACATAAAATTCATGCACCCATCCTTTTAATAAAAACCGGATAGTACTGATAAGCATGATTGCCCCGAATGCTATTCGTAAAACAGCAAGGGGGGCAATATGTTTTTCGCCTTTAAAAGAAAAGAATATTTTATTAATAAATTGCTTGAACATTATTTGGGGATACGGAGATTAGAAAAATAGATACCCATTCCCCTAATCCCCATCGTTATCGCCAAACGTAATTAATACACCCAGCGCTGAACACATATCCGTTTTAAACAGAACAACCAACTTTTGCAGGTCGGCATAAACTGTATTAGCTGCGGGTGTATTGGTTAAAATAGTCGTGGAAAAAGGATCCTGTAATTTTTGCATATCCGTAACTGATTGCGCCAACCTCACCCTGATCGTATCGCTCAGGAGGCCGCCATTGTATTTAGCATTGGCTTTTACCAAATAATTATTCAATCCCATGTTATTGTTTGCCTGCACACCAGAACCAAGATAAATGCCTTGTACCGCTTTCAATTCTGCCAGCGCCAATTGAATGGAAACACCGCTGTAATAAGCCTCTACTTCGTTTGGCAGAACCGGCAGTGTTGTACCTGGCGGTTGCTTGCCCAATGGTATACCAAATCTATCGTTCTTAGATATTTCAAAATCCTGTACCATTGAATTTATCAGCAATCCCAGGGAACTTGAAACACTGTTGCCCGTTCCGTTTATAAACGTGTTGATGTAATTATTACCGCTGGCGCTCCATCCTGCCAACGCCGCAGCCGCCCCGGTTTTTATATCAGTAGAAACTGCTGCCAAATATTGCTTCCGGTTGGCCGCAGTTGGTGCACTGGTGTAATTGAACAAAGTATTGTTGCCGGCACCAAACAACAAATAATCGATCGCCGGAAAACCTTTTGCAGTTGCATTCGTAAATGCGTTCACGTTGTTATTGTTCGAAACAATATTGCTATCGATTTTAGTTGCATTAACCGGGAACAGGTTAAGGCCCGCCAACGCAGGAGAAATAGTGGAAGCAGGACCAAACGTATTATATCCGGAAACCAATTGCCATGCGGTATAAGCTGCTTTAAAAAGCGATTGTACATTAGCAAGTTTAGTACTGTTGGGACTTGCATTGAAATCAGTAACGGCAGAGTCAAGCGAAACAGTAACTGCAGCAAAGGATTGATAACCTGGTAAAATGATGTTGTTACCGATATTCAGCAATACAGAATCTTTACCGGAAGTGGAGCCACCACCGCCCCCGGATGTATTGTCATTATGTTTACTGCAGGCAAAATTAACAGACAACAAAAGAACGATAGCGCCTGTGAGTAGAAAAAAAAAGTTGCGTTTCATGTATTGTTATATTAAGTATTATACGAAGAATGTGGCCCACGTTACATGGCCCACATTTTCAAAAAATGTATGCTTTAAAACTATAAGCCCGCCAATTGTGTGGCGTTGAACCCGTAAATTATACCAATCAATTGCCTGATAGCGTCCGTTTTGGCTTTTATCTGGGCAGCCGTACTTGCGCTTGCATTTACAAAATTATAAAGGTTAGGATTATTGGGATTGCCTGAATCGTACAGTGCCAGCAATTGCGTGTATTGCGCATCAGTAATTATTTTTTGGGCGCTGGTATTATATTTTAATCCCCGAACCATTCCCAATGATTCTGACAATGTTCCATAAGCCGCTACCGCGTCACCTGCATCAATGTTGGCTTCGGTTTCCTTCATCTCCTGTACAATGGCACCTGCATTCAAAAGTTCGATATTTTTTATAATGATATTAGCCTGCGTAGTTTTAGTTGCAAGATCTTTATTGTTAATTGCTGCGCGACCCAATAAAAAGGCATTCATAAAGATTGCATTGGAACCGTAGCCGGCATTTATCTGGTTGCAGTAACTACCCAGGTATTTTGAGCCGGTAGTGACTGCTGGAAAAGTAGCTGGTATACCAAAGAAACCGAACGCCTGATCCCAATTATGCTGCATGGCAGTTCCAGAACCAGCTACAATTGTTGTATTGTCAACAGAATTGCTGACAGAATCTTTCATGTATTTATTAGCTATGTTGTAACCAAAGATGCCATGCTGGAATGTTTTCTTCACTACCTGGCTATAGAAAACACCATTGGGCGATAAAAGTGATTTTTTTGTAGCACTTACCGAACTTACTGCAATCCCTGCTATTCCTTGTTTTGCTGTAACGGTTGACTGACTGTAAAGTCCAATGCTGTCAAAATAAGCATTCATATCTGTTGCCACGTTAGCGGCCGCAAATGCTGATAATTTTAGACCAGTCGCATTTAACTTATAAGATGAGTCAGTGAAATAGTTGTTCGTATTATTAAACATGTCTTTGAGTTTCTGTGCACTCACCACAGTGCCAGAAGTATTGCCCAAATTGATAGCTGCTCCAATCTGGTCGGCCATCAACAATAATTTTGCCTGGTTGCTATCATTTACATTGACAAAGTTGTACGCTGACGGAACGGTGTAATAAACAGTATTCGTAACAGTATCTTTTTTACAACTAATGGTTAGAATGGAAATGGCTGTCACTAAAGCCGGTAATAAAATACTCACTTTCATTTTTGCTGATTTTTTCTTTGTGCAAAAGAAAACCGTTTCTGGAAAAACAGGCTACTCAATCGGGAATTTGATTTTCTCAATCGGGAAAAAGGGCAATTTGTTTCTGTTCGGGATTGAAAATCAAAATCTTACATATGTGCTGGTCAGCGGATCACCATGAGACGTACGAATAAGAATTGATCATTGCAGTGGGTGAAACGGCAGTGCGCAGGCGTACCAGGTAAAAAATGCAGGCTGCCGGATCGGGATAAGCGGAATCAATATCGTCCATAATTTCAGTAAATACTTTTTAATTGCCATCCTGCGTTATCAGTAATTGCTGACTAATAATGATGAGGGAAGAGCCGTTCCATGATTGCGTGGTATAACCTGGAAACCAGGCGGCAACCCGGCATCTTAAGCGGAAGGGGTTCAATAATCTACTCTTTTTTAAGATTTTATATTGACAAGGGTACTAAAGCTTGAGTGAAGCCCGGCGCAGGCGGCAATGTAAAATACAGGTGTTCCCTATTTTTAAAATTGTTCGCAAACTGCTAAATCGTTGTTACCCATACGAGGTTAACAACTTTAATTCAATTTAAATCCGGGAAATCGTTTTTTAATCAAATGCAGCATTTCGGCTCATTAAATTATCTTACTTTTAATTACGCGTTTAATATTATTCTGCAACTGGAAAGCCTGCAATATAAAAAACCAATAGGTATTGCCCCGGTATCTGCTATCAATAGTCCATCCAATATGCCGATGCATATTTAATTAAGGCATTCGTGTCATAAACAAAACGTAGAAACCTTTGAGGGCGATGTACGCACTCCTGTTGGTTACCCCCTTTTCTAAACCTTTTAATTACACAATGATGACTAGTCAAATTGAAGACCGACTTTCTTTGCTGGTGATGAAATCATTCACACAAAAAGATCCGCAGAACATACAGGCGGTTAAAGATTATTGTCTAAAGCATTTCACCAAACAACTGGACGCATTACAGGAAAAAATGATTTACAGTGATTCTATTTATTACGAAAAGGAAATTTTACTCGTTAACAACGAAATTGAAGTAATTGTAAGCGGATGGCTCCCTGGCAATACCTGCTTCCCGCATGATCATGACCAGGCCGAATGCTTTGTTTTTGTGCTCAACGGGCGCGTGGAGAATACATTGCTTGATTTCGATAATGGCAGACTGGAGATAACGCATAAAACAGTTAAACAGGGTGGAGATAATTTATACCTGGGCGCAGGTATCATTCATTATATGCAAAATATCGGAAATGAAAATCTAATCTGCCTGCACGTATACACGCCCGGGATTTCTGAGATGAGGGTTTTTGATGACCAGCATAAAATCATTTATACATTAAGCGGCGAAGCAGGCGCCTGGCTTCCGCCCAAAGAAAAAAGTTATATCCTGGAAGCAAGATCATATTCGAAACCGGAAGTTGACGCAGTGATTATTTGATGCCTGCAAAGTAAACTATCGTAGTCTTTTGGGATCAATTAGCCAGCATCCTGTAAGACTACAGTAGTTTCATTCGCGCGCTGACAATATAGAAAACGGCGTGTAAACGACCAATCATACGCATAATACCATCGTGTTCGCATACACAACAATGGCAGCCATTATAGCTGCCATCGCTTATTTATACAACCAGGAATTAGTAGAAACGGGATGTGTAATTATTTACAAATTTCTTATCCAAATATTTCTATAGCTAATGGGTTCACTTTTATCTCCGTGCGCCTGCAATTTAATTGGCGATGCACCATGTACTTTGTAAGCAGGCTGACCGATGTACGGCGTATCTCCCAATAAAGTAGTATTGTTTTGAACGAGCGCGCCATTATGAAAAGCGGTTACGCGTGCGGGTGATTGTAAAATACCATGATCATTAAAACGCGGGGCAGTCCACACCACATCATACGTTTGCCATTCTCCCGGAGGGCGACAGGCATTTACCAATGGAACAGCTTGCTTGTACATGCTGCCCACCTGGCCATTTACATAGGTTGTGTTTTTATAGTTATCCAATACCTGCAACTCATAACCACCCGCACCCCACGGAAGCGCTGCTAAAAAAATTCCGCTGTTTCCACGTGCTTGTCCGCTGCCCGTAATATTTGAAGGAATACGATATTCAATATGTAACTGAAAATCCATAAACTTTCTTTTCGTTTGCAAATCACCTGCACTTTTATCAACTGTAATAACGTTGTCTGCAACCGTCCATTTCTTAACACCGGTTGAATCTTTCAATGCTATCCATTCGTCGAGATTCTTACCGTCAAATAAAATAATAGCGTCTGATGGCGGCGCGGCAAAATTGGCGCCTGGTGTAATGATGGGTGGAACTGGCGTATAATATTCTGTTTCTTCTGCTTTTGTTTGTCCGTAAGAAAAACTTGTTATAGCGAGTGCCGAAATTATCAATAAAACATTTTTGCGCATATTCATGTATTGAAAATTAAAAATTAGTGTTTATCAGGTTTAAAAAAATGTAAAAACGCAGCTGGGATCCCACGCTTTCATGCATCACAATTCTCTCACCCAAATATTTCTATAACTGATCGGTTCGCTTTTATCTCCGTGTGCCTGTAATTTAATCGGCTCCGGACCATGTTTCTTGTAGAATGGTTTGCCGATGTATACGGTTTCTCCTTTTAACGCGGTATGATTTTGCAGCAGCACACCATTATGGATAACGGTAACATACGCGGGCGTGGTTACCGAGCTATCGTCTTTAAAACGCGGTGCGGTCCAAAAGATATCATAGGTCTGCCATTCGCCTGGTTTTTTGCAGGCATTTGCCATTGGTATGGATTGTTTGTACACACTTCCGGTTTGCCCGTTTACATACGTGCTGTTGTTATAGCAATCCAATATTTGAATCTCATAACCTGCATCCCCGCGGCCGGTAGATGCCAGGAAAACACCACTGTTACCACGTGCCTGGCCTTCACCGGTTATGTTTGAAGGAATGCGCCATTCAAGGTGCAACTGGTAATCTGTAAAAGATTTTTTCGTTTGTATATTACCGGCAGTCTTGCTAACCGTTAATATGCCGTCTGCTACGGT
>JBDUAY010000595.1:0-3077 GCA_040004415.1 Bacteroidota bacterium
CTGCCTGTTGTTTTGCTTCGGCTTTCATTTTATCATTCGCAGTAACTGCAAATTCTACCCTGCGGTTACTTGCTCTTCCAGCGTCCGTGCTGTTATCTGCTTTGGGTTGCGTTTCGCCGTACCACTTAATAGTTAAGCGGTTTGCGGAAATCCCCTGTGCCTTTAAATAGTCACCCACGGCGTCAGCCCTTCTCTGCGACAGGGATAAATTATAAGGAGCTGTACCTACATTATCGGTATGTCCTTCAATTAAAATATTTGTTTCAGGATATTGGTTAAATATTTTCACCAGTTTGCCGAGGGCTAATTTTGAGTTGTCTGTTATATTGTATTGATTGGTAGCGAAAAAAACACCCGCAGCCGAACCATCCGGATTCTTTTCATCAAAAGTTACATTGATACCTTCTTCCACCCTTGTTACCTGTGCGCCTGGCACTTCATTTTTAATTGCATCTGCTTGTTTATCCATTTTATCGCCAATCAAACCACCGGCAACACCGCCTACCACAGCGCCAATGATTGCACCCAATACCGTATTGCTCTTTTTGCCAACGTTGTTACCAATTATCCCGCCAACAGCAGCACCACTTGCAGCGCCAACAGTAGCTCCTTTTTGTTTGTTAGTCATTTTGCGGGTGGTTTTACAGGCAGGCAAGGTAAAAATGGCCGCCGTTAAACACAGTAAAAAATATCCTTTTAACTTATACATAGTCGTTGATTTTTAATTACTTTTTTATAAAATTGTATACGTAAACAGCAGGCTTTCCTTCAAACGTTATGTGCGATTTCAGCTGCATGCTGTTATCTGTCAAGCCCGAAACATCCAGCCGGAATCCATCTCCATTATCCATGGCATTTCTTTTATCATCCAGCCTTTTAAATTGAAATTGTTTTGCAGCGTCTTTGGGCTCATAGATCGACCATTTTATTAAACGTTGTATAGCACTGCATTCTGATCCGCTGGAATTGATATTGTAGCTACCCGTGCCATTATTGGAAACAAAATTCCATGAACTGCCCACGAAGCAATTAAAAGATGCTTCATTAAAAATCGTGGCTTTCACTTTTCCTTCAATACCTTCTGTAGTGATGGTTTCCAGCATCCAGGTACCATTGATTTTTTGTTTCATACTCCTTGCTTCTTTTGAGGCTGAACAGGAATACAACACCACCAGCAAAAGAAAAACAGCTGCATATTTTTGTATATTTCTCATACAATAGTTTAATTGTTTTTTTGAGAAAGGCAATTTAGATGCCACAAAAAATACCAGTTAGCCGGGTGCAGTAAAAAAGAAATAAATAAAATGTGTTTGAGGAACTAATTCTACAAATCGATATCATTTATAAAAAGTAGGAATAAGAAAACTTTGTATCCCTGCCTTATTTTAAAATATAAACAACTGACTCTATCAAAAAAATACTGCCGTTTTTAGGCGGCAGTATTTAGCATTATTTGAAAAATAAAATCGGGCAGTTAATTCCTTTAAAATGGTTGGATGTGATACTTCATTTTTTTGCAGCAAAAGTGTAATCAATGCAAGCAATTGATCTCCGCGACGAACAGGCCACAATCCTGCCCCACTAATGGCGGTCAGGCGGGGATGTGGCCGCGAAAAACTATTGCCGGTAAAAAAGGGTATTGTTATACCGCACTGGTAAACTGTTTTAAAAACCGCACATCATTTTCGCTAAACAACCGGAGGTCTTTTATCTGGTATTTCAGCATGGTGATTCTTTCAACCCCCATACCAAAAGCGAAGCCGGTATATTTATTAGAATCAATGCCACAGTTATCCAGCAAATTTGGATGCACCATACCACAGCCTAAAATTTCGACCCAGCCGGTATGCTTGCAAACACTGCAACCGGGGCCTCCGCAAATCAGGCAACTGATATCCATTTCAGCACTGGGTTCTGTAAAAGGAAAATAACTGGGCCGGAAACGGATCTTCACATCTTTGCCAAACATTTCCTGCACGAAAAAATACAGGGTTTGTTTCAAATCGGCAAACGATACATTTTCTGCAATGTATAAACCTTCTACCTGGTGAAAAAAGCAGTGCGCACGGGCACTGATGGTTTCGTTGCGATATACACGACCCGGGCAAATAATCCGGATGGGCAATTTACCTTTTTCCATCTCTCTTACCTGTACGCTCGAGGTATGTGTACGCAGCAACCAATCCGGGTTTTGATTGATATAAAAAGTATCCTGCATATCACGGGCCGGGTGATTTTCGGGCAGGTTGAGGGCAGTGAAATTATGCCAGTCATCTTCAATTTCCGGGCCTTCTGCCACAGCAAAACCAAGGCGTTGAAAAATAGATACCATGCGGTTGCGTACCAGGCTAATGGGATGGCGGCTGCCCAGCGGTAACGGATCTGCCGGCAAAGACAGATCAAGTTCATCAGCCGCAACTTTTCCGTTGCTGCTTCCAACAGCTTTCAGTGCTTCATATTTCGCTTCTGCAACCACTTTAAAATCATTCATCACCTGCCCAAAAGATTTCCTGTTTTCCGGCGCCACATTTTTCATTTCACCCATTAATTCTTTAACCAGGCCTTTTGTACCTAAGTATTTTATACGAAAGGTTTCCGCCGTTTCTCCGTCAGATGCTATAAAATTGCTGATCTCAGTTTTGTATTGATCAATTTTCAATAATAAATTATCCATGCCGCAAAAATAAGGAAATATTGGACCTTATTCTTTCCTACTCCCCTGTCCTGAAGGACGGGTCAATTCAGTGCGGGGCAATTTAGGACGGGGCAATCCAGGCAATTCATAACTTATAACTCATAACTTATAACTAATTTAATAAGTTTGCGACAAATTTATAAACGGATGTACGACCTGCACGATTTTTTGTTACCAGTTAATATCTATAGTTTAAATGATGATAAGGGATATAACGATGGCCAGCTGGCAAAACATATACTGATTAACGAAGGCGAAATACCCAACCTGGAAACGGCTGATATTGTATTGGTAGGTGTGGGCGAATCCAGGGGCAGCGGTGTTTTTGACGCCTGCAACGATGCCCCGGACGCCATCCGCAAACAACTTTTCCAATTGCATT
>JBDUAY010000596.1:0-3076 GCA_040004415.1 Bacteroidota bacterium
TAAACAATATCTCCCAGTTCTCCTTGTGCAAAATCGGTTATGCCAATGGTTGCAATGTTGCCTTCCAGGCTAACCCATTCATGGTCTTTTGTGTATCGGAGATTTTCCGGTAAATTCATAACTCATAATTTTATGTTGCAAAGATTAAGAAAACGGCTGAAATTATTTCAACTGTTTCTTAGATTAGGACAGTAATTTGGTGACAGGCAATAAATAAACAGGTCTTTCGGCCGGTTTTATTTGTACACCGTAAAGATGCGGAATTAAATCTGCATATATTTAGCACAAACATCACATTTCTGAAAATGAAGGTAGAACACCTGGCGGTTTGGACAAATCAACTGGATGTAATGAAAGCATTTTATACAGCGTTTTTCGGCGCAAGGCCAAATGAATTATATCACAATCCGCAGAAGCAATTTAGTTCTTATTTTCTTTCTTTTGATGACGGCGCAAGACTTGAACTGATGCAGATGCCAGGCATACCTATAAATAGCAATGATACAATTCGTCAAAGTACAGGGCTCATTCATTTTGCTATCTGCACCGGCAGCAAAGAAGAGGTTGATGCACTTACAGAAAAAATAAGGGCAAGCGGATTCACCGTGTTGGGAGAACCAAGATGGACAGGCGATGGATATTACGAAAGCGTAATCTTAGACCCCGATAATAACCGGGTGGAGATAACGATATAAGGGGGAAGGTTGAAGGTAAGGGCCAAGGTCTTTGCCGACCATAAATATTGCTATAGCATACCATATTCTACACACCTTGCACCATACATCTCAAGCCATACATCATATTAGATAAACCCCATATCTTTAAACATTAACCTTTTTTATGCAGCCAATAGAAATTTTAGGATATATCGCCGGTACAATGTCGTCGCTTGTTTTCTTGCCACAGGTTATTAAAACATGGAAAACAAAATCGGCCAGCGATATTTCATTGGTCATGTTTTTGTTTGCCACTGCCAGCGTGGTGTTATGGCTGATATACGGTATTATTATAGAAAAAGGTTCTATCATTTATACCAACAGCACCGTACTGTTGCTCTCATGCGTAATGCTGTATTTCAAACTTAAGTATAAGTAATAATTCCTTATGCTTAAAAATACCATTGCCTTTATAAAACACAAGCCAGGTTTTACCATGGGCTTTTTGCTGAGCGTAAGCAGCCTGTTGCTGGGTATTTGGGCAGCTGCTTTACCAGCTATCAAACAAAGGCTCGGATTAACAAATCAAACGCTTGGTCTCTCATTGTTTCTTTCACCTGTTGGCTCATTGACAGGCGTACTACTTTCATCCTGGGTTTTTAGCCGTATAAAAGTTGGCAAATGGTTACTGGCAGGTCCCATATTACAATGCCTTTTATTTGTAGCGATGGTAACGGTGCAGTACAGATTTGTTTTCTGGCTGGTATTATTTGCCACCGGCCTGGTTGGTTTCTTTAACGGCGTATCTATTAATGCCGTTATTGACATGATAGAGAAAAAATATCAGAAGCGCATTATGAGCAGCTGCCACGGCATGTATAGTCTGGGTGGCGGCATCAGCATCGGGCTAGCTACTATCTTTTACAGTTTGCATATCAATGCCGGTTACCAGATTTCGCTGGTAGCAGCGGCCATTATTTTTATTTTATTTTATATACGCCGCCACCTGCTCGTGCACCAGATGTTTATTCATTCCGGTTCGTCTCTTGCTGCACCGCCTGTGTCTGTTATCGGTCTCGCTTTTATTTGTTTTGTAAGCTTTATGGGCGAAGGCAGCATCGCCGACTGGAGCGCTATTTATCTTAAAGAATCGTTACACAGTACAGTGGCGGTTGCCGGCCTGGGTTATGGCGGATTTTCCGTCATGATGGCCATTGGAAGATTTAATGGCGATGCCTTAATACCCAAACTCGGTTCCAAAAAAATTGTAGTGATAGCAACGCTGATTGCAGCCGCTGGTTTTCTGCTGGCAATTGCATTTCCGTATAAAGCAACTGCTATCGCTGGTTTTAGCCTGGTTGGTATTGGTTATGCGTGTGTAGTGCCTATTTTATTTAGTGCAGCTGCAAACGTACCGGGCATTAGTCCGGCTGTAGGCATTTCTTCTATCGCCAGCGGCGGATTAATTGGTTTTTTAGTAGGCCCGTCTGTGATTGGACTGGTAGCAGAAAAAACAAATCTCGCAGCAGGTTTATCTTTTATCCTGTTATTAAATATCATTGCTTCTTTTGTTGCTACGCGAAATAAATTTTTAGCCGGAAACATGAATGCGCCCATAATTGATCCTCACTAAATTCATTTTCAAAAATGTATTTTTTATATATGGTATAAGTGCAACGACGCATCTTTGTGATGAAAACAAATCTTGCAGTACAATAATCTTCCACCAGTGATTATCTTTACCATTAGTTCAATCATCAATCTTTACTTTAATAAAATTTCATTTTTGATATGAGTGAAACTATCGATACAATTATTTTTGATTTAGGTGGTGTTCTCTTAGACTGGAATCCATTGTATGTGTACGATGATAACTATTTTGACAGCCAGGCGAAACGCGATTATTTCTTTTCAACTATTTGTACGGGTGATTGGAATGAAGAACAGGATGCCGGCAAGCCTATCAGTGATGCTACACAGGAATTGATCGCTAAATTTCCGGATTGGGAAAACCCTATCCGTGATTTTTATGGTCGCTGGACAGAGATGTTACGCGGGCCTATTGCCGAAACAGTAGAAATCTTACGAAATTTGAAAGACAGTGGCAAATATAAATTGTACGCACTTACCAATTGGCAGGCAGAGCTGTTTCAAATTGCATTGGTTCGCCATAATTTTTTATTTTGGTTTGATGGCCGGCTTGTTAGCGGTGTTGAAAAAACAAGAAAACCATTTCCTGAATTCTATCATCTTCTTTTAAGTCGTTATAAAATTGATGCCGCCCGTGCTATTTTTATTGATGATAACCTGCGCAATATAGCTGCAGGAGAAGCAGCAGGAATTAAAAGTATCCATTTTCAATCGCCCACTCAATTGGCAACCGCGCTAAAAGAATTAAATATTGATGTATAGAATGCACG
>JBDUAY010000597.1:0-3072 GCA_040004415.1 Bacteroidota bacterium
ACTGATTGAATTATATAAAGTAGACGGGCTGCATGCAATTGTAAAAAAGTATTTTCCGCAGGCAAACGAAATGGAAGCTGCATTGCTGATGGAGTTTGTGTTGCATGGATTGGCATCTTATTCGCTTATTAGCAAAAAAGTAGTAGAGAACCGTATTGAATTTAAAGATCTTATTGGATCAATGGTAAACCTGGGCACGACCAGTTTTAACAGTGAAACAGATTTTGACAATGAGGATTTAAGTTAGTGGTTATTTGAACGATTGACGTATTGAAATGTTGATCTGCGATAAAAAGCTGGGTTGTTTTAAAACAGTCCGGCTTTTTTATTCGCCAGGTTTTTGTGATCTTAACGTGTTCGTAATTGCGAATTACGACTTAGAACATGCTTTGTAGTCAATACCGCGATCAAACAATCTGCGCTAACAATAAATCCTTTTTTATTTTTAAAATTGCCAGCGCGAACTATTCTGTCGTTTCTTGTTGAGCAAAATATTCAGTCAGCTGGCCCTTCATTCCTGCCACTTCATTTCTATCGGCCATAATAGTCTGGAGTTTTTCCTGCATGCCCGCATTAATGAATGACATACTGCTGTCTACTTTTATACTTGCCGAAGAATGAAATTCAACCGCACCAGTCTTTTTTGCCACATCAATAATATTCGCTGCGCGGATGCCAGAGCCCGGCATAATAACAATGCGATCATTGGCCTGGCGTATCAACTCATCCAGCAGTTGGGCACCATCAACCGCAACAGGTTTGTGCCCCGATGTGAGAATTCGTTCACAACCAATTTGTATGATATCTTCCAGCGCCTCAAACGGATTGCTCGCACGATCAAAAGCGCGGTGAAATGTGACACTCATTGGGTAAGCCAGCGCTACCAACTGTTTGCACCGGTCTTTATCAATGCTGCCATCCTGTTTCAGCATACCGATCACCACCCCTTCGCAACCCAGTTCCTTACACAACAAAATCTCACTCTTCATTGCAATAAATTCTGCATCATTGTAAAAAAAATCACCCCCGCGCGGACGAATAATCGAAAACACATCAATACCAATTTTTTCTTTAACCAACTTAATGGTGCCAAACCCCGGCGTGGTGCCACCTTCAGCAGCATCGGCGCATAATTCTATACGATCGGCGCCAGCTTCCGCAGCAACAATGCAGGACTGATAATTATAACAACATATTTCAAGTGTAAAAGACATGTCAGGCAATTAGATGTTTTCTTACTTTATTTGTCCTGGCTAAAATACAACATTTACCGAAGCGGCGCCGGTGTTCAAAATGGCTGCGCAAAATATATACAGGATACTTTGGCAAATATTTTTTATGATATCACCAATAATATTTTGCGTGAAGGATAAAAAATCAATTATTAAAACAGTTACTCCATAAAATATTTAGCCGGTATTAATTTTTCACCGGTTCCATTCTTTAGGGCATAGCTAAAACCTTTATGAATAGCATACGCACCGGTCTCGCCTTTTTTATTCAGCGCCAGGTAAACAACCTGTATATCTTTTGCCTTATCGCCTTTTATTTTTATAATGCGCGCCACAGCTTTTTTGCAAGCATCTTCGGGGGACAAACCTTGTCTCATATATTCAATCACCGTATGAGAACCGCACATACGTATTACATCTTCGCCCTGCCCGGTAGAAGTAACGGCGCCTACTTCATTGTCTACAAATAATCCAGCGCCAATGATAGGAGAATCACCTAATCTTCCACGCATTTTAAAACCCATGCCACTGGTAGTACAACTGCCGCTTAGATTACCATTTGTATCCATGGCCACCATACCAATTGTATCATGATTCCATTCACCGTTTTCTAATTGTGCAGGGGCGAAGGGCCCATGTCCTTTAGCGTTTTCTATATTAATGATTGGCTTGTATTCTGATTTTTGTAACCATTGTTCATACGATTTTTTTGCATCTTCACTCAGTTCCTGTTTCTCTAATGGAAACCCTTCTGCTACTGCAAATTGTTGCGCACCGATGCCCACCAGCATCACATGCGGCGTTTTTTCCATTACGCGTCGTGCAACAGAAACGGGATGTTTTATTCTTTCCAAAAATCCTACACTGCCAACATTAAACTGGTGATCCATGATACATGCATCAAGCGTTACAAAACCATCGCGATCCGGGTTAGCACCCAGGCCTACGCAACAACTCTGTTCAGACTCTGTTACCATTACACCAGCTTCTACTGCATCAAGTGCCGATCCGCCTTTGCCTAAAATTTCCCATGCGCCTTTATTGGCATTCAGACCTGCATCCCAGGTAGAAATCACAACCGGCTTACCGGTTATCACAGGATAGGTTTGTTCCTGCGCAAAAGTCTGTTTACTAAATAAAACTGCTATTGAACTGAACAAAGATGATTGCAAAAATTTTCTCCTGCTGGCCATAGTCTCCATGTTTGAGAAACTAAGTTAGGGCTTTTATAAGATCGTGGAATAGCAAATATTTAATATTAAATATTCAAGCAGGATGATGAACATACAATTCATTCAAATATTCGATTTTAAAATTTCAATATTCAATATTTTGACCGTCTATACTCAAACTATCCTATATTTTTTTCAGGCTTTATAAAACGCGCCTGATTTCCTGTTTCCTTTTCAACCTTCTCCATTTTTACCTCAATTGAAAATTGTTCTTTTCTTTTCGGTATGATAGGAACAACACCTATCACCATACATACAGCAAACATAAAACCAACAAGAAGCCGTCCTGAAAACCTGGCTAGCTTTTTCAGCATATTCATGTTATCCAATTAGCATTTATTATAACCACGGACTGATTACAATAACTTTTTATAAAATTGTTGATTGATGCCAGCAACTGGCGCAGAAATAGATTTTAAGCAGCTACTGGTGCAACGGGTTCATCTTTTGCACAGGCACCAATTACCTGTATCAAAATAAAACTACGTGTTACTTTTTTGCAGAGGATTTTGTTACGTGTACTGATAAACTTTGCCTGCGTACGTTTATTATAAATTTGATTCGCGATTTTATAAGCAGCGAAGTATTGCAGGAAGGCTTTTCCATGC
>JBDUAY010000598.1:0-3068 GCA_040004415.1 Bacteroidota bacterium
TTCCATTCTTTATACAAAAGAAAGATTAGTAACAGGCTGGCAGCAACCACCATATAATTCCAGCTGATCATGGTTGCTTTTTTTGAAGGTTATCAAAATATTGTTTTGACAAGGCCTGTTTTGAATTATCATTTCCAGCAGAGGGTAGGCGTACTGGTCTTTGCAACAGTTGCTGAAGACCTTGTTCAGCAATAATTATATCCTGGGCTGATTGGGGCCCTGATGTATTGATAGCCGCGATTATTTTTTTCATTGCTTCCACTGCGTTCAAATAAACTACAGGTTGCTGCATAGCTTTTTCGCGCAAGTATAGATTGGCCTGCTGCAACATGGCAATTGGAATATTTTGTTTGTCACCCGTTTTCATTTGTTCAAGTAACGACAACGCATTGCGAACAGCTATTCGCAAATCGGGCGCTTGCCTCAGATCTTTCCTGAGCGTGGGCGGATCTATTTTGCTTAGGTCGCCGGTTAATCTTTTTTTAAGATCAAGTGGCGTTGTCTTCAAATTCGTTTTGGCCACATAGGCTCTCGATTTTTGCTGAAGGTCTTTTAACAACCGCAGCGCCTTGTATTCAAATGGCAGCGCAGCTTGCGGCGTAAACATGCGGAGGCGCATTTCTGCGGCCCACATTTCTGTAAGTGTTGCCCTCAATTGTCTTTTTATTGCCGGCTCATAAAAAGTGGCATCTTCGGAATTGTCGTGCTTGTCTGTATAGGCATCGGTTATTTTATCAGCATTGCTGAAATTTGAAAGGTCCTCCAGTTCATGTGAATCATTTTGCCCTGATTCATTTTCGTCGCCCAGAAATTTCCCGTAACGCAAGCGCAGCAGCTTTTGGTCAATACCCAAATTATTACTAAGGTTTTTAAACCGCCCTTCGCTAATGGTATCCTTATCTTTTAGCAACTGTTCGGTTTCAATAATAATTTGTCGCTGACTCCTGAAATATTCAGGTTTTAACGTAAGACTATTGGACATTCCGTCAAGACTCATTAATTGGGCAGTGTCTGGCAGGTGAACAATATAAATATCAGATTTTGTTTGCTGCTGATGATTATCACTGGCCTGCACATAGAAATACAGCTCATCTCCGGGTTGCATACCCAATTGCGGCAACGATAATAATTGTTGTAATTGATATTGTGTTTTGCCGGTAATAAAAACAGGAAACGAAATTTTGTGTTCCTTAAATTTCACCGCTTCCCCGCTGCCACTGGCAATAGTAGCAGAAATGAAAGCATCCTTCACGCCGTAATCATCGCTGATGACAGTATTGATTTTCACTTGTTGGGGTTCCCCAAAATCTATGGTGGTATATTGTTTGGGCGATTGCAGCAAAACAACCGGTGGCTTATCCTTTATTATTTCAATCGTATAGAGATCTGAAATTTTATCGTCTATACTTACCTGGTAAAAACCGTTGCTGTCAATTTTTTTATCTAAATACCATTGTGTACGATTTACATCTGAAGCATGCAGTGCAACCTGGAACGTATCATTAAAAATAAATTTGATGCGCATGGCCGCAATATTCGTTTTTAATTGCCAGCCTACCGACGATCCTTCTTCCGCAACCATGCTAAATGATTGTTGTTGCCGTTTATTTTTACCTGTGTAGGCCGGTGGTGTAATGCTGATATCAATGCCAGCTATTTGAGGAAGAATAATTTCGGTAGGTGACATACGATTACTATTCTCTGCTACCGGTATGTTTATCTTTTGTTTAAAAGAAACTTTATATAACACGACACTTCCCGCCAATGCTATGGCAACTATTAAAGCAGGGATTGCCAATTTGTTCACCATTTTTAATGGCGCAGGTATAACGAATAAGGAATGCTGCGTTTTGTGGTACTGCAAACGTTCCAGTGAGTTTAAAGATGATAATGGCTGTAATAATAAGCCGCTGCTTTCTTCCAGCTTCGGATATTTTTCATCGAGTAATTGCGTGATTGCATTTACATTAGTCGTCCAAACCCGGTGTATAAGAAATAAAACGGCAAAAATAAGTATGAAAAATAAAATGCCCCACCAAACTGACCAGTCAAATAATTTATTGCTAAATATTGCCAGTAAAATTGATGCCCCGGAAGATATCATCAGATCTGATAAAATAGTATAGGCTATCCATTTTTTCCGCAATACTCTTATAATATGGTTACCTTTCATTTCATCCATTGGCACTGGCTTTACGGTAATAAAATGAAAGGCTTCGCTCGGCAAAAAATAATAAAAAAGTAATTACCCAGCACACATCTTCAAGTTTCGTTTCAGTGAACATAACATGTTTGTATCCGGCTGCCTTTTCAGTTGCTACAACAGGCGTTGCCTGCGAACTGTCAATGATTGTATCATCTCTTCTTTCTGTGGATACTTTACTTTTCGTGAACAATAATTTGTATAAGACGGCCGGAAAATCTTCGCTCCAGGTCAGCTCATTCCAGGATGGATCAAAATGGGTGTATAAATAATACCATGTACTATTATTGTCTTGCTCTTTAACAGATAAAATTGGATGACCAAAACCGTCCTGCCAGCGCACGTCAAAAATTTGCAGGGAATCGTTTGCGGGGATTGACTTATATAAACTAACCGCGGTAAAAGATTGTTTATCAGCAGGAAGAATATAGGAAGCCCGTTTCACCATTTTACCGGTAGCATACAGCAAAATATTTTTAGTATTCTTTGTACCAGTAGGCGGCTCATCATCCAACCAGAATAGCCAGTCCTGGCCGGCTTGTATAGCTGCAACAACAGGTGTTGTTCTTATAATTATATTTCTTTTGCTGAACTGTTGTATGGCATCCATTGCGGCTTTCAGGTAATGTGCATCATTGGCGTAACTACGTGTAAAAATAGTTATCCGTAGCGCAGAAGTATCTGCAACAGGCTTCACACTATTTGGATCCGGCGTGTAAAAAAACCAATGAATATTAAGTGATACAGTATTGCGGTTGCCAGTAAAATTCCGCAGGTAATTATCGGTAAAAATGTACAGGGGTAGTTTGCTATCAACCTGTTCATTCAGCATTGCACTGGCACCACGGTAAGATAGTTGCCTGAT
>JBDUAY010000599.1:0-3067 GCA_040004415.1 Bacteroidota bacterium
TTATAGAGATTTCTGTTTGAATGCAGAGTACCTTTATTTGTAAATAATAGTCAACCTTAAAAAATACATTACATGAAAGCTAATATCGGTATTACAGAAAAAAATCTGCAGGCAATTGTTATTGAAATGTCAAAAATCCTGGCAGATGAATATGTTCTTTACACTAAAACAAAAAACGCGCACTGGAATGTAGAGGGTATAGATTTTCACGCAAAGCATCTTTTTTTTGAGGGTCAGTTTGGCCAGCTAGATGATATTATTGATAGTGTTGCAGAACGGATAAGATCACTCGGTCATTATACACCCGCCACGTTAAAATTATTACTGGAGCTAACGCATTTAACAGAAGAAAGCCGCGAAAAAAATGACAGTGTTGGGTTTATAAAAGAATTGTTGGCAGATCATGAAACGATTATTATTCATTTAAGAGAAAACATCGGCCGTTTTGCAAATGAATTTAGTGATCTTGGAACCAGCGATTTTATAACCGGCCTGATGGAAGATCATGAAAAGATGGCCTGGTTTCTCCGGGCGCACCTCAAATAAAATGCAACAACAATAGTATAACTGTTATCCACTGCACATGAATCAGGTTGCATGCTACTGAATTGCTGCGTTTTTATAAGTACCAAATGACAATATGGAGGAAAAAAAAGACAATCGTTCCAAATTGGTTAAATTTATCAGCGTGCTGGGTCCGGGACTTGTAACCGGCGCCAGCGATGATGATCCATCCGGAATTGCAACCTATTCGCAGGCTGGTGCACAATTTGGTATGGCTACTTTGTGGACGGCGCTGATTACGTTTCCATTGATGGCTTCGATACAGGAAATGTGCGCAAGAATAGGGATTGTTACTTCGCAGGGACTAACAACTACTATCCGCAATCGTTATCCGCGGCCTGTTTTGTACCTGATGATATTGTTTACTTTTCCAGCAGTCGTACTTAATATTGGTGCTGATATTGCTGGTATGGGCGCGGTTGCCAATCTTATTTTCCCTTCCGTACAGGCGATATTTTTTACCGTGGCATTTACGTTGATCCTGATGGTATTAATTATTTATCTGCCGTATCAAAAAATGGCATCCTTTCTAAAATACCTTTGCCTTTTTCTCTTGCTGTATCTTGTTGTTCCATTTCTTACTAAACAAAATTGGGGCGCGATAGCAAAGCATACGTTTATTCCAACCATTCATTTTAATAAAGCGTTTGTTGGCATTTTGGTTGCTATTTTAGGAACAACTATTTCACCTTATCTTTTTTTCTGGCAGGCAACCATGGAAGCAGAAGATGTTCAGCATCAAAAACAAAAACTGGTGGTGAATAAAAGGGTTATACAAAAAATGGATCTGGATGTTGATTTTGGAATGTTATTCAGCAATATTGTAATGTTTTTTATTATTCTTACAGCCGGTACCGTATTGTACAACGCCGGTATCCACCAGATTGACACCGTTGAACAAGCAGCAAAGGCATTAGAACCGATAGCAGGAAAACTTGCCTATGTACTTTTTGCAGTTGGTGTAATTGGTACGGGGTTTCTTGCGATACCTGTATTGAGCGGCAGTCTTTCTTATATACTGTCAGATACTTTTGGCTGGGACGGAAGCCTGGATAAAAAGTACTATGAAGCAAAGCCTTTTTATTGGGTGATTATTATTTCACTTCTTGTTGGACTCGGCATAAATTATTTGGGCATCAATCCTATACAGGCACTGATTTATACAGCTATTTTATATGGCGTTACCTCGCCCGTTATGATAGCCATCATCCTGCATATTTCGAACAATAAAAAAATAATGGGCGAATTTACCAATGGCAGATGGTCAAATATTTTTGGCTTTATTACGCTGGTATTAATGACTGTTGCGGTTTGCGCGCTACTGTATCTGCAGTTTGCAGGATAAGTTGTGCACTAACACGATGAACATGCCGTCTTTAATGAACCGCCACCCTTTTGGCAATTCCATTAAGAAAGCATTGTTTACCGGCACCTTCTTTACGCATTATTGTATACTTTCAAAACAGACTCTCTCAATACATTTCCTTTGTCTGATGCAATGAACGCCATTACTTCAGACAAGGCTTCCGGCGTAACCCAATTGGAAGGATCCGCATCCGGCATACTTTTTCGGTTGATTACTGTATCAATGGTGCTGGGTACAATAACAGTTGCAGTAATGTTTTTGCCTTTTGATTCTTCGTTTATAAATTCTGCCAGCTTAAACAGCAACGATTTGGTAAGGGAATAGGCTAATAGATCTTTTCCTTGCGCAGCCAACAGTGCGGGCCGGGCACCAACAAATATCAATCGCCCAAAATTATTTTGCTGCATGTGCTGCAACAATGGACGCGCCATAAAATAAGCGCTTTCGAAGTTCAATGAAAACATTTTATGAATATCAGCACCAGTGGTTGCTGCCATATTGCCCGCGGCAAATCCGCCTACCAGCATCAGTGCCCCATCTATTTTTCCATGTTTTGTAATTTGACCGGTGATAAAAGAATTCGTCTCTTCTTCATTGGTAAGGTTAACAGTTGCAAATTCATAATTTGCATTATCGGCTGCAAATGCAAGATGATTATTATTGCCATCTACAGCAATTACTTTGTAACCTTCCGCTAAAAATTTTTTTACACAGCTTGTTCCCAGGTTGCCGTTCGCACCGGTTATAATAAATGTTTTCATTATAAATTGTCGTTATTTTAAAAAATAATTTTTAGTAAGAATTTTTTTATTAATTATATTTTGGCTGGTGATATACCAGCCGGGGGATGAAGGTTTATTAAATGAAGATATGATTATTAGAAGCTGCAATGCTAACTGATAAACATTTGTACAACAAAAATCATCATGCATATAACTGATTATAGTAGCGCTCCATACAACACTTCTACCGGATGCAATGCTTTTCTGCCGGTTCCATCTTTTACCTGGTGCCGGCAACTGGTGCCCGGTGCTGCTATAACTGTATTGTCAGTTTGCTTACGGACTGCAGGAAACAGCACCAGCTCACCAATTTTCATAGATAAATCATAATGTTCTTTTTCATACCCAAAAGAAC
>JBDUAY010000600.1:0-3066 GCA_040004415.1 Bacteroidota bacterium
TGGTACCGGCGGCGAAGACAGTAGTAAAAAAAGTTTATGGGGAATCTTTGCATTGGGTTTTATTGGCGGACTGGTTGGCTTAATTATGCCCTGTACATTTCCGATGATTCCATTAACCGTTTCTTTTTTTACAAAGAAATCGGGTAACAAGAAGAAAGGCATTACCAATGCTTTTTTATATGGTTTTTTTATATTTCTTATTTATGTTTTGCTGAGCGTTCCATTTTATTTTTTAGACGCCGGCAGTTCGGGGGTATTGAATAGCATTTCTACCAATGCATGGCTGAATATTGGATTCGCAGTTGTATTCATCGCATTTGCGTTGTCTTTTTTTGGGTATTACGAAATTGGTTTGCCGGGCAATCTTTCTAATTCGGTTGATTCAAAATCGAGCATCGGCAGTATCAGCGGAATATTTTTTATGGCACTGACCCTGGCCATTGTTTCGTTTTCGTGCACAGGCCCGATATTAGGGACTTTGTTGGTAGGCGCATTAAATGGTGGGGCCATACAGTTAACCATTGCCATGGCCGGTTTTGGCCTGGCGCTGGGTTTACCGTTTGCATTGTTTGCACTGTTTCCAAACTGGCTTTCATCATTACCCAAATCTGGCGGATGGATGAACACCGTAAAAATTGCATTCGGTTTTATAGAACTGGCACTGGCACTAAAATATTTATCCAATGCGGATTTGGTAATGCATTGGGGCTTATTAAAAAGAGAAGTGTTTTTCTTTATTTGGATCGTAGTGGGCCTTGCGTTAAGTTTATACCTGTTCGGTATTTTGAAATTCGATTACGATCCGCCGCCTAAAAAATTGAGTGGGTTCAGGAAGCTTGCCGGATTATTCTTTCTCGTGTTCACCCTTTATTTAATACCTGGGCTTTCAAATACTACATATGCCAATCTTTCTTTGGTAAGTGGGTTTCCACCGCCATTAACCTATAGTATCTATAAGCACAACGAAGGCAAGGGACTGCAGGTGGTTGTTATAAACGATTACGATAGGGCGCTGCAGTTGTCTAAAGAACAAAATAAACCAATACTGATTGACTTTACCGGGTGGGCATGCGTTAACTGTCGCAAAATGGAAGAAAATGTGTGGCCCGATGAAATAGTAAAGGGTTTAATTGATAAAGATTTTATCCGGGTATCGCTGTATGTTGATGACAGAAAAACATTGCCCGATAATCAGCAATTTTTATTTACCAGCAACGATGGGTCAAAGAAGGCCATCAAAACAATCGGCGATAAATTCATAACGCTGCAAGCGGAAAATTTTAGAAACGCTTCGCAACCTTTATACGCGATTCTATCCCCGCAGGAAAAATTACTGACGCTGCCCGTAGGTTATACGCCCAATAAAAAGGCCTACGCAGATTGGCTGCAATGCGGACTGGATGCGTTTAAAAAATAATGATATTCAGTGCCGTGTTTCCAATTGCATTATTCATACTTCTACAATAATAAATACTTTCATTTTTTATAGATCGGTTTGTAGACAGGGTGATAAATAGAACCCGGCTTCATGCAAACCTGCGCGCTAAAAATTTGTTCGCCTGCATTTCTGCTGGCAAACGCCGGTGAAAAGAGAAACCCCGATAAATAGAACGGATAAGAAATGTAAGAATTTTATGAAAGGTCCGGGACGAATAAAAATAGAAAAAGCCCCCGGTTTGGGGGCTTTCAATTAGGCGTCATTCTGTTCCAGCCTTCTTAACGGCAAGCGGATCAAATTTTCAAAAGGTAAGATGGAGGGCCAGAATGACAAGATCTTTACAAATACGATTGAGTAAAATTAAGCATGAATGACAGATCAGTTTTAATTGTACGCGTTAATTATTTCAGAAAGAAAAAAAATTATTTTACAATGAAATTTGTTTTTCAACCATCATTTTTCTCAGGTTAATTAAGCCATAGCGCATTCTGCCCAGTGCGGTATTGATGCTGCAATTGGTAAGTGCTGCAATTTCTTTAAAACTTAACTCTGCATAGTGGCGAAGAATAATAACCTCGCGCTGATCTTCCGGTAACAGGTCAAGCATGCGGCGTACCCTGTCGTGGCTCTGGCGCTTCATCATTTTTGTTTCAGCGCTGTCTTCAGTAAAATTCAGTACTTCAAAAATGTCACGGTCATCGCTTGTTTTAATTGCGGGCGTTCTCTTTACTTTGCGGAAATGATCTACGCACAGGTTATGTGCAATGCGCATTGCCCAGGGTAAAAACTTGCCTTCTTCTGTATAGCGGCCGCCCCGGATAGTGTCAATAATTTTGATCAGTACATCCTGGAAAATATCTTCAGCAAGATATTTGTCCTTCACCATAAATAATATTGACGTGTACAACTTGTCCTTATGACGCACAACCAGCGTTTCAAGGGCATTCATGTCTCCATCCATGAACGAATGAATCAATTCATGATCGGTGTTTTTGCAAAGTGATTTCATAAACTTCTACGGGTTTTAAAAATTATTGGATATTGGTTACAGTGACAGTGTTGGAATTTTCGGACGAAGTATAGATTTGCTTATAGGCGGGAAGTTTTTAAGTGGTTAATCATAGTTTTTTAATTGGCTTTTAATTCTATTTCGAAAATAGTACTTTTTTCAAAAAAAAAACCTTTTCGAAAAGAAATATTGCAACAGAATTCATAATTGGGTGTTAATACGTAGAGAAATCGTAGAACTTCGATAATTTTAATAGTTTTTTCCACATATATGACAGTAGTTTCAGCAAAAAAACAGGCATTAAGGTCAAAAGATATCCACAATAATGGCAACGGAATACTAATAAAAGGTGCCCGCGTTCATAATCTGAAAAATGTTACCGTAGAAATTCCACGCAATAAGTTAATTGTTGTTACCGGTGTTTCAGGTTCAGGAAAATCTTCTCTTACTATAGATACATTGTTCGCAGAAGGTCAGCGCCGCTATGCAGAAAGCTTAAGCGCCTATGCCCGGCAGTTTATGGCACGCATGAATAAGCCAGATGTAGATTATATTAAAGGCCTTTGCCCTGCCATCGCTATTGAGCAAAAGGTAATTACCAGAACGCCCCGATCTACGG
>JBDUAY010000601.1:0-3064 GCA_040004415.1 Bacteroidota bacterium
CTAGCCGCCAGGCACGTTATAGCAAAATTTGTCAATGTGTTTACTGTAAATAGCATATTGAGGCGGTGTAAAGTAACTAGTCTTCATGGGGAAAAAAATGCACATATAACAAAATGCTGTGTAATAATAAATACACCCATCTATAGTTTCGCCAAGGGATAGAGGAGCGAAAGGCAGGTAGTATAAAAAAAATGATTGGCAACGTTTTGGGTTAATGGATACCAGATAACATAATTTAAAACGATTTAAACTGTTCATTATGGCTAACACAAAAACTATGTTGGGATTTCTGGCTGGCGCTGCAGTAGGCGCATTGGCGGGTATTTTACTTGCCCCTGATAAAGGCTCGGAAACAAGAAAAAAGATTTCTCAAAAAACTGGGGATCTTGGAGAAACTTTAAAAGGAACGTTTAATGATTTTGTTGATGGCGTAAAAGATTCTTATTCGAACCTCGCATCACAGGCAGGAGATGCCGAAGAAAAGGGCAGAAACAAATTTAATAACTTGAAACAGGAAGCAAAAAATACCCTTTCGTAAAACAAGGCGTTTCACTATACCACTGTCAAATTATTGTATACCGGCAGTATCATAAAATCTTTGCCATGGAATCAGTTTCTAACCATTTCGAGAACTTATTATCAAAAGCTGGCGATTACGCTGAAACACGAGCAAAATTGCTTAAACTGAAAGTGGCTGATAAGGCATCAGATACCGTTTCTGATGCTGCCTCCGCACTCGTTATTACAGTTTTTGGAATCTTTTTCCTGCTGATATTCAGTGTGGGGCTGGCCTTGCTTATAGGCGATTGGTTAGGAAAAAGCTATTACGGATTCTTTATTGTTGCAGGAATTTATGCTATTGCCGGTATAGTTTTACGGGCTAACAAAGACCGGTTTGTAAAGACACCGGTGAGCAATTTCATTCTACATAAGATTTTAAAATCTGCATAATGGGCCGGACTTATACATCTTCTGATTTGCGAATGGAAATTATGGCATTAGAAGCCGAACGAAAACGGCAGGAAGCTGATTTGAAAGATACAGCGGCTTCAGCACTTGATAGCCTTAAGCCCTTAAACCTTATCAAGAGTACGTTTCAATCAACAGTAAAAACCCCAGGTTTAGGCAAAAATCTTCTGAGAGGAGTAGCAGGTCTTGCAGCTGGCTTTTTGTCCAAAAAATTGTTTGTAATGGGTTCTTCCAGCATGGTAAAAAAAGCAATAGGCACCGTTGTGGAGTTAGGAGTAGCAAAGGCTGTCGCTAAAAACGCAGGAAAATTGACATCCTCGGGCATTAAATTGATGAGTAAAGTAATTAAATGACCAAACTGTTTTTTTCTTGGTACGTCCAAATAAAAAGACTGTTTTTTTAGTGCAGACAAGGTTTTTGTATAACTATAAAAGAGACGTTTATTAAAAACTGGTCCCAAGTTAGTAACTAGCTGTCCATAACGTAGTTACAACAGAAAAATATTATTTTAAAGTAAGGGTTTATACCCTTTTTTTATTGGCGAAATTATAGTTTCTTTGCACCATATTCATCTGGAAATAGGTGCAAATGTTTACAAGCAAAGTAGGTCGCATTCAATATTCATTATTAAAAAAAGGTCTGATTTGTAATGTACATTTGCAGGGCCGGTAGTGCTGCCGCCACGCAGCACACGTATCCACTATCCCCTGGTAACCTGCGGGTTTATTTCGAGAATCCTTTCTACCAGTTTGCTGCCATACTTTATTGATCAATCATTTACATACTATGAGCTATGTTCGCAAAGCTTCTGTCTTATATATGTTCGCAGTATGGTTTCCATTAATCAGCGTCTTTTTCATGGTCACATCTTGTGTAAATACGCGGAAAACAACTTATTTTAACGACATTCAGAGTGGCGTTTATAAGACGTCATATGAGGCACCGCAGCCCGTAATTCACAAAAACGATCTGCTGAGCATTTATGTAAGCAGTTTAAATACAGATGCCTCCCTGATTTATAATACACCCGGCCTGCCTAATACAACTTCAGCAAGTGCCAACGGTACTACAGTTCAGAACGTAGGGTATCTTGTGAATACGGAAGGTAATATTCAGTTTCCGGTGTTGGGGACTATAAAGGTGGACGGACTTACCACCAACGAGTTAACAGATCTCCTTGCCGACAGCCTCAATGCAAAAAAATTACTGGTTGATCCGCTCATAACGGTCAGGTTTTTAAATTTTAGGGTCACTGTTTTGGGAGAGGTAGGAAGGCCGACGGTAATTACAGTACCAAATGAAAAAATAAGTATACTGGAAGCGATTGGACTGGCAGGCGATTTGACAATTTATGGGAAAAGGGATAACGTGTTGCTCATAAGAGAAGAAGAAGGTAAAAAAATAATTCACCGGGTTGATCTCAATTCGCCCGCTACACTTACCTCCGCTTTCTATTATCTCAAGACAAATGATGTAATATATGTTGAACCCGATAAAAACAAAGTGGCCAGTGTCAGTAATTTCCGGCAACTGTTGCCGGCTATCATTGCAGGCATGTCGGTAATAGTAGTGGTGGCAGACAGGTTGATAAAATAATGTAGATAGTAATAAGAAAATGTCAAGCAGCACCGTGAATATGTAAGGATGAGTAGTGATTGCTGCGGATGGAATAAAATGATAGCTGTTATGTCAAAATTGCTGACTGGTATATGTAACCGGATTGGCGAAGCTATAAAAATATTTTAAGGCCTGAAATAATATTAATCAATTGCAAACACAACCCTATGCATAGCGTAACGAAGAAATGGTATGTTGTTTATACCCGGCCAAGATGGGAGAAAAAGGTAGCTGACCAGCTTAGCCGTAAAAAGATTGATTATTACTGTCCGCTAAACAGGGTTCACCGCCAATGGTCCGACAGGAAAAAAATTGTTCTTGAACCCTTGTTCAGTGCATATGTTTTTGTTCAGATAGATGAAACAGAACAATTGCAGGTAAGGTTAACGGATGGCGTAATCAATTTCGTGTACTGGCTTGGGAAACCTGCCGTTATCAAAAACGAAGAAATACATGCGATCAGGGAATTCCTAAGCGA
>JBDUAY010000192.1:0-10309 GCA_040004415.1 Bacteroidota bacterium
AAGCCATTATGGAAGTGGTTGCAAAAGGATATTACCTTAATAATTTTGTAAACCGTATACTGTTAAAAAAATCTCACTCAAAACAAAAAGTAGCACCTAACCTTAGCCAGGAAATTACCATCAGCGAGCGCGAAAGAGATGTAATCAAATATATCTGCATGGAGTTTACTGCCCAGGAAATAGCCCAAAAACTAGAGGTTAGCCCGCGCACGGTAGAAGCCATTAAAGACCGCCTGATGGAAAGATTTGGTTCAAAAAATACAGCAGGTCTTGTATTCTTCGCAGTAAAAAATAACCTGATAGATTAAGCTGATAATTTCGGTTGACAGGGTAATCCAGGAAATCAAAATTTCATCTCAGGAATATCGCCTGTAATAACCAATTTGCCGGCCGTCCTAGCTTTAATTTCCTCAACACTAACACCTGGTGCACGTTCTATTAATTCAAATCCATTTACTGTAACATCCAGCACTGCGAGTTCAGTTACAATCCGTTTTACACATTTTACACCGGTAAGCGGCAAAGTGCAGGCAGGTAATAATTTCGATTCTCCTTTCGGATTTGTATGCATCATCGCCACGATAATTTTTTTTGCGCTGGCAACCAGATCCATCGCCCCACCCATTCCTTTTACCATTTTGCCGGGGATTTTCCAATTGGCTATATCTCCTGTTTCACTTACTTCCATCGCTCCCAATACCGTTAAATCAACTTTGCCGGCACGTATCATTCCAAAGCTTTCTGCACTATCAAAAAAAGATCCACCCGGCAATACCGTTACGGTTTCTTTACCCGCATTAATAAGATCTGCATCAATAAATGCTTCTTCGGGATAAGGCCCCATGCCCAGCATCCCGTTTTCACTCTGCAGGGTTATTGTCATGCCTGGTTGTACATAATTGGCTACAAGTGTAGGAATACCAATGCCAAGATTTACATACATACCGTCCTTTAATTCCTGCGCAATGCGTTTGGCAATACTGAATTTATCCAATGCCATAATCTAAGATTCAAAATTGATTTGAAATTGTTTTCCGTTCAATCCTTTTTTCATACTGACTACCCTGGAATATACGGTGCACGTAAATACCGGGCACATGAATCTGATCAGCATCTAACTCACCCGGTTGCACCAGCTGTTCTACTTCTGCAATGGTTATATCTCCCGCTTTTGCCATTGAGGTAGAAAAATTGCGGGTTGTCTTGCGAAATACAAGGTTACCCATCGTATCCCCTTTCCATGCCTTAACAAGGGCAAAAGACGCATGCAGCGCATATTCCATCAAATATTGCTTTCCGTTAAACTCTCTTATTTCTTTGCCGTTTGCTATCTCTGTGCCATAACCAGCCGGTGTAAAAAAAGCTGGTATGCCCATTCCGGCCATCTGTATCCGTGTAGCCAATGTTCCTTGTGGTATAAGATCTACTTCCAGTTCTCCGTTCAGCAACTGCCTTTCAAATTCTGCATTTTCCCCTACATAAGAACTCATCATTCTTTTTATCTGGCGGGTTTTTAATAATAGTCCCAAACCAAAATCATCTATCCCGGCATTATTGGAAATGCAGGTTAAATTTTTAACACCAATTGCTATTAAACCTGCTATGCAATTTTCAGGTATACCACAAAGGCCAAAACCGCCAAGCATTATAGTAGCGCCGTCTTCAATACCATTGAGGGCATCGGTGGCATTATTAAATACTTTATTCATGAAAATGGAATTATTTAATAATTCTGAAAGTTACGCCTTTGGAGACGGTTTTACCGGGACGATCGGCTTGGGTTTATACATATCTGTACGCTGCCTTACTGCCCTGGCCGCTATCGAATCGAACATTATTTTGCTGATATCAGGATGCGCCATGTAAAATTGATAGCTTTTTTTGAATTCCACCAGGGATGTTTTATTTAAGTCAAATACCTGCTCGTATATCTTCATTTTCTCAACGCTGGCTTTTTTTAAAGAGTCTTTAGCCAATTCCTTATTTACGTATTCATCAGACTGCATTAACTGCCATAGAATGACCTCCATCTTTTTACCAGGAATAATATCAGCAGGGACCCTGTTGCTGTTGGAGCATGCTACCAACATTGCTGCCAGTACCATAAAGAATAATGTCCTCATTTCAGTTCCTGTTTGTAATAATTGGCATTTGAGATGTCCATTTTTGAAAGAAGATCTGCGGCACGGCTTTTTTCATCTGGCGTTGTTTTCTTAAAAATGCCTACAAATTCTCTTGCCCTCCCTTGCAGAAAAAACTGAACACCCATGCTATTAGGATTCTCCGTGTTTATATTGTTAAGAAAATTAATTGTATTTAAAACAGCGGTCCTTGCCTCCGTTTCATTATCATACATATTATCCATACCAAGCCGGTAATAACTATAAATAGCATCATGCAATATTGCATATTTACTATTAGTGAAATTATCAGACAACCAGTAACGGTTGCGTTGCCCGTCGAAGCTACGCCAGCCAACGATGTCTCTGCTGTCTGGTGCATTGGTTACAATATTTTGCGCCTTTTGAAAATAAGGATCACCCCCACGAAGTGCAAATGAATCGAAATTCATTCCAAGAATAACATCTACATAATAAGCCAGTACCGCAGTAAGATTTGATACCAATGGATCTGAGCCCGATACCCTGTTTTCACTAAATTCAATTGGTTGATATTCTACGTACCGGAAAACAACACCATCATCTATAAAATTAACCAGCGGGCTTTGATAAGAAGAATTGTATACGGGCCGGGCGGCTTGTATGGTCAGGGATGCTTTATAAACATTATCAGATGATACTTCGGCAATATTGAGCAGGAAATTGCAAACAACTTTTTCATTTGCCTGGAATGTTTCACTGGTCCATTTGCGTGTGTTAAGGAAAGTATTCAATGCGTTTTGCAATGTCTGAAAAACCTTCTTGTCTACTGTTGATCCCACACGGCTTGCGTTTACACTTATTTTCGCCTCTAACTCTTGTGCATGGCTTGCGGCAACGAAGAAACAAGCAAACCCAAGTATTATAATAAAACGTTTAAGCATACAGCATTTTTACAATTCTATCAACGATATCTTTGGCTACTTGTTGTTTGGATTTTTGGCCGTAAACCAGTTCATTTCCATTCTTTTCAAAGATAGTAACCTTATTGGTATCGTGTCCAAAACCCGCGCCACTGTCATTCAACGAATTCAATACGATAATATCAGCATTCTTCTTTAACAATTTATTTTGCGCATACTCCTTTTCATTAGCAGTTTCCAGGGCAAAACCAACCAATAACTGACCAGGTTTCTTCTTTTCCCCAAGCGATTGCAAAATGTCTTTTGTTTTTACCAGCTCCAGCATCATATTCTCTCCATTCTTTTTTATCTTTTCTTTTGCAATATCAGCTGGCTTATAGTCTGCCACGGCTGCGCTCATAACAGCAACATTCGCTTTGTCAAACAATTCAATACATTGCTGGTACATCTCTGCTGCCGTTTCTACTTTATAAATACGAATATTTTTTTGATGAGTTGTCATTTGCGACGGGCCCAGTACAAGTTCAACCTGCGCGCCGCGCGAAGCCAGTTCATCAGCAATGGCAACGCCCATTTTGCCCGATGAATGGTTACTTATAAATCGAACAGGATCCAGGTGCTCGTGCGTTGGCCCCGCAGATACTAATATTGTTTTACCCACCAGGTCGGGCGGCAAAAAAAAACGTTGATCAATAAATGAAAGAATGCCTTGTGGTTCTGCCATTCGTCCTTCTCCATATAACCCGCTTGCAAGCTCTCCTTTTTCTACAGGTATAACGGTTACTCCGTGCGATTCTATCGTTGCAAGATTAGCTTTGGTAGCAGGATGGTTCCACATATCTTCATCCATGGCCGGAGCCGTTGCCACCGGGCAGGTAGCAGATAAATAAACCGCCAGCAGAAGATTGTCGCAAAAGCCATGTGCCATTTTTGCAAGGGTGTTACAGCTTAATGGCGCTATAATGAATAAATCTGCCCAGCGACCCAGCATTACATGATTTGTCCACGAGTTTGATTCAAACAAATCAATTGTTACCGGATTTTTTGACAGGGTAGACAATGTAAGCGGCGATACAAAATCTTTTGCGGCTGTTGTCATTATACATTTTACTTCAGCGCCTGCTTTTACAAGTTCTCTCACCAGCAAAATGGTTTTGTATGCTGCAATACTACCAGTTATGCCTACCAAAATTTTTTTACCCTTAAGCATATTTAAAATTATGTTTTTTACGTCCGGCACAGATGCAAGTTCTGTAAAATAAAAAAGCGACCCGGCAATATGCCTGTCGCTTATAATATTCTAAAAAAACCAGTTAGCTAAACAGGTTGTCTTCATTTTTTCTATGGTATATTTTGTCTTCCATAAATTCCTGGGTTGCCAGCAAAGCAGGATTGGGCATACGCTCATACGCCTTGGATATTTCAATCTGCTCTTTGTTTTCATGAATTTCTTCCAGGCTGTCGGTATGGCTGGCAAATTCTTCCAGTTTATTATGCAATTCTTCTTTCAGGGTAATGTTTATCTGGTTCGCTCTCTTTGCAACAATAGCAATCGATTCATACAGGTTGCCAGTTTTAGCTTTAATGTCTGTAAGATTTTTAGTTTCTACCACATTTGCTGTACTGGAACTAAGTTGTCTTCTTAATCGGCTCATTTTTAAGATTTTTAATATTAGTTTGAGATAAGGTAAAATATCTTTCAGCTTCTTTCAGCAATTTGCTTTCAGGAAACCTGTCAACAAAATCATGGTATTCTGTAATTACCTGTTCATAACGTTCTTCCTTCTTGTCTGGTATACTCAGGTTAGCAAATTCAAAATAGGCCTTAATGACCTGCAATTTATACTGATCACTTTTATCAGACTCCGGAAAATTATTCATGAGGCTGGTGTAAGCAATTGCTGAAGCACGAAACTGGCTTATATTAAAATACAACTCAGCGCTTTTCAATTCCTTTAACTCCATTTTAGCTCTGCATTTCTCAATAATTTCTGCAGCTTCTTTATTCTTTGCAGAACCCGGATGGGTGTTAATAAACGTCTGCATAAACCCCATCGTTTTAGTGGTATTGGTTTGATCCAATTCTACTTTGGGCGACTGTTTATAATAAGTATAGGCCCGCATGTAGTCCATCTCCTCAGAATGCTTGCTGTTCGGAAAAACTTCTACAAAAGATTTAAACAGATTCTCTGCACTTAAATAATCCCTCAAATCATAAGTGCAAAAAGCATACTTATAATAAAGGTCTTCAAACCTGTCGGTTCCTTTATAGATTGGAAAAAGCTCTTCGTACAACTGCTGCGCGAAATTGTATTTTTTCTGGTCATAAAACAGGTCCGCCATCTTCAGTTTATACTCGTAGTCTTTACTTTTCTGTATTTTACTGAACCCGGTACACGCCGTAAAGGCAAAGCTTATAATAATCAGTGCTGCTGGTATCCTCATAAAGGTGGGCAAAGTTAATTGATTTACGCAAAAATGAAAGGAAAAAATCAGCCTTCCAAAACCGTGTAGTTAAGGATAATATAAAAACCCTCCGCAAGGGAGGGTTTTATGTTTATTAAGCAAAATTTGTTGCTATTTCTTTCTTCTTAAGTTCGGATGAGGAGCAGGCACAGTGTTTGGCCCTTCTTCACCTGTACCATCTTTCAGGTCAATAGTATTCTCGTCACCTTCTTTCTGAGCAAATTTGAAGATAAAGCGATCTTCGCTGATACCTTCTTTTTCTACCAGGTATTTAATGACTGCATTTACTCTATCCCAGCTTAATTGCTGAGCAGCTTTGCTGCTTTCACCGTATCCGCTTACTGCAACTTTGCAATTAGCATTATTGCGCATTTTAGCGGCAACACCAGCTAATACAGCCTGTGCGTCTTTGCTTAAGGTTACAGAACGGCCTGTAAATGAAACGCTTGGCAAATCACCGATACCACAACCTTGTCCTTTCACACCATATTTCATGATGCTGTCAAGTTTAGCAGCATTTTCTGCGCAACAAGCAGGAGGAGGGCATTTACCTACACCATCAGCATCTACTGGCTGACATTGTGTTGGCGTAATCAACTCCTTGTCTTTACAATCAGGAACCCCATCACCATCTGTATCCAGGCTTACACCGTGCGTGTTAACAGGGCAACCTGCGGGGGTGTTTGGTTCATGGTCGAATTGGTCAGTTACACCATCTCCATCTGCATCATCCAAAACTGGCTTTGGAAGTTTCATGTGACGGGGCGCGTTGATTTCATTATATGCATAATCCAAAGGATTTGCCCACCATAATGGCTCAACAGCTTTTTTACCTAAGTTATAATTAAGGCCAATAGAGAAAAAGTTATAAGAATCGAAATCTCTTGTCTGAGCAGGAACGTTTACGCCGACAGTACCACCAGGAGCAACATATGTATTTTCCTGCCACTGCTGACCATCTAATAAATCTGTTTTAACAGCTGTAAATCTTTCTTCTATTGCAAGGTTGAATTTGTTAGAAAGTTTAAACGCCATCCCAACACCTATCTGGAAAGACGGTTTGAAAGATTTTCCAAACACTTTAGGCTGTGAGGGATCTTGTTCAGCATGTGTTTCGTAAGATTTATCCATACCGGCTTTCAAAATCTTTTTTATGTCTTTACGTTTTGAATAAACGCCGTTATTGGCATTGGCGGCGGTACTATTAAATAAAGTTTTATATGGAGCTCCTGAAGCATCTGTGGCATTTACCCAGGTATCATAAATAGAACCACCAATACCGCCGAATGCGTATAGATTAAATCCTGTTTTTGCTTTATGAAAACGAACATTGTTCAGTGTTACAACTCCCTGTAAGCTAAGGTCTTGTATTGTTGTTTTGTAGTTGTAAAAAACTTTATCCGTACCGGGTGTATAACCAGCACTTAACCAGGCTGGGTCCCTGCTATAACCGCTTGAAGAACTCCAGTTTAAACCTCTTGCCCTGTTCCATGTATATTCAGCACGCAAAGAGAAAACATAACCCAGCGCTTTACGAACATGTATTCCGAAACCACCCGTTGGAAATACGGAACGAACGTCGCCTGCAACACTTGAAATACCGCCTTTAACACCTATTTCCCACTGGTTACGTGGCTTTGCCGGAAAGGGATAAGCGTTATTTAAAAATTCGTTGTGTTGCGGTTGCCTGGAGGCGGGTATCAGAGAAGAATCCTTTACATCATACCCTGTTTGCACCTGCGCAAACGAAGCCGACGCAAAGAGGCATATTATGCCTGATAAAAAAACATTCTTTTTGCTTGCCATAACTGATTTTTATGAAGATTTAATACGAATACAAATACCATTGCTCGTGCAAAAATATCATTTAGTTAAAATATACCAAATTTTTTTCGTGAATGAACGAGCACATGTTGTTGCATTTCATAGTTTTGAGACAACAGACAGCTCAATTATGTTGCACAATCCAAATTTAAAAGCCGAATAATGTAATTTGCCGGTCTATACCAAAATGAAATTTCCACCACGCGTAATAGCACAGGAATTAGAAATCTTTGAAAAAGTCTTCAAAGAATCAGTAAAAAGCCATGTTTCACTGCTCGATACCATCATGCGTTATATTGTAAAACGCAAAGGCAAACAGTTGAGACCCATGTTTGTATTACTGTCTGCCAAGTTAACAGGAACGATAAATGATCAAACGTACCGTGCAGCTTCCCTTGTAGAATTATTGCATACGGCTACCCTGGTACACGACGATGTGGTGGATGAATCTTACGAACGCAGGGGCTTTTTTTCTATTAATGCCCTGTGGAAAAATAAAGTAGCCGTTTTGGTAGGTGACTATTTACTTTCGAAAGGTCTTTTACTATCACTCGATAATGACGATTTTGAGATTCTCAAAATTCTTTCTGTTGCCGTAAAGCAAATGAGTGAGGGTGAATTGCTGCAAATTGAAAAAGCGAGGAACCTTAATCTTAAAGAAGAGATCTATTTTGAGATCATTAAAAACAAAACAGCTTCCTTGCTGGCTTCTTCCTGTGCTGCCGGCGCATATTCAGCATCTCACGACCAACTCGCCGCCGATAAAATGAGGCAGTTTGGAGAATGGGTGGGAATTGCCTTCCAGATTAAAGACGATCTTTTTGATTACGGAAACGAAGACGTTGGCAAACCAACCGGAAATGATATCAGGGAAAAAAAATTAACCCTGCCACTCATATATACACTTAATACCTGTAGCGCAGCACAGAAAAAAGAACTTATTTATATTATCAAAAATGAAAATCGCCGGAAAGAAAAAGTGACCCAGGTGATCGACGTAGTAAAAAAAAGTGGCGGAATTGCATACAGTCAGCAAAAAATGGAAGAGTATCGTGATAAAGCGTTAGAATTGCTGCACCAGTTTGAAGATACAGAAGTGCGGCAAACGCTGGAAGAACTTGTAAGATATACTACAGACAGAAAATATTAGCACCGTCTTATCAGATCAGAACCTTATCCTTATGCAAAAAAGATGGAAAATATTAACTGCCCCTGAAGCGGCGGTAACACAGCTACAACAATCACTGAAAGTAAGTGCCATTATTTGTAAAATGCTCGTGCAAAGAGGCATTGAAACATTCGATGATGCAAAGAATTATTTTCGTCCGCAATTGGATCAGCTGCACGATCCATGGCTGATGAAAGACATGCACAAAGCCACTGAAAAGATTTTTGATGCCATCAGCAAAAAAGAAAAGATACTGGTGTTTGGCGATTATGATGTAGATGGTACAACTTCTGTTGCCTGCATGTACCAGTTCCTGCAAAAAATTTATACGCCCGCGTTGGTAGATTTTTACATACCCCACCGGTACCGCGAAGGATATGGTGTTTCAAAAATGGGAATTGATTATGCTTTTGAAAATGGTTTTACACTTATCATCTCGCTCGACTGCGGCATCAAATCTGTTGAGCTGATTCAGTATGCAAAAGATCTTGGCATTGGTTTTATCGTTTGTGATCACCACCTTCCGGAAAAAGAATTACCGCCGGCAGTTGCCATTCTTAATCCAAAACAAATTGATTGTTCTTATCCTTATAAAGAATTATGTGGTTGCGGTGTTGGCTTTAAATTAATTACCGCGCTGGCAGAACAATTGCATTTACCCGGGGAGGATTACTATTGTTATCTTGATTTGGTTGCTACCGCCATTGCCGCAGATATTGTGCCCATGACCGGTGAAAACCGGATTCTTGCTTTTTACGGAATGAAAAAAATAAATGAAGATCCGGGGCACGGCATAAAAGCATTGATTGAATTAAGCGGTTTTAAAAAACCAATCATGCATATAACAAACCTGGTGTTTGTAATTGCGCCAAGGGTAAATGCCGCCGGCAGAATGGATGATGCAAAAAAAGCCGTTCTCATGTTTATTGAAAAAGATTATGCCAAAGCACTTGAATATGCAGAAATGCTGCATAGCGATAATACAGATCGGAAAGAAGCAGACAGCAGCATCACCGAAGAAGCGCTCGCAATAATTGACGGTGATGTTATTTTGGTAAACCGGAAATCAACTGTACTATTTCAACCGCACTGGCATAAAGGGGTAGTTGGTATTGTTGCTTCAAGACTTATTGAAAAATATTATCGCCCTACCGTTGTACTTACAAAAAGTGGTGAACTTGTTGCCGGCAGTGCCAGAAGTGTAGCCGGCTTTAATTTGTATGAAGCTATTTATGCATGCCGTGAACATTTGCTTGGCTACGGCGGCCACTTTGCTGCAGCAGGAATGACAATGCTGCCTGAGCAGGTTGAACTATTCAGCCAGAAGTTTGAAGAAGTAATTGCTGCTACTATACCAGATCATTTATTAATACCTGAAATAATAATAGATGCAGAACTAAACTTTGCAGTTCTTAATCAGACGCTTTACAATATCATCACGCAAATGGAACCTTTCGGGCCAGAGAATATGCGGCCAATTTTTATTGTGCGCAATGTATTTGACAATGGCTGGTCCAGGATCTTAAAAGAAGAGCATATAAAATTCTCTTTGCGGCAAAATAATATTGTCTTCAATGGAATTGGGTTTGGTATGGCAGATAAATTCCACCTGCTGCAGTTAAAGCACCCGGTTGATGTTATTTTTACGCTGGATGAAAATGAATGGAACGGAAATAAAAATCTGCAATTGAAAGTGATTGATTTCAGATTGTCCGAAAGTGAGATGTAAACGCCAATCGTGAGAATTAAAACGTGTTTTTGCTTCGTGACTAACTAGTCGAACCTCAAAAAGGCTGTAATAGTGTACAGTGAAGGGGTTGCTTCATAAT
>JBDUAY010000193.1:0-10264 GCA_040004415.1 Bacteroidota bacterium
TAGGTTTATAAAGAATGAATATAGAAAATTATTTTAAGGAATGGGTTTGAAAAAAGAATTATTACAACAACTTCGCCTTGCGGAGCAGCACCTCGTTTTGCATCAGGCGGTATAGCGAAAATAATGCTGCGTCTCTTACTGCGCGATTACTTTTAATTCGGTCCGCCTGTTTTTAGCCCGTCCATCTTCTGTTTTATTATCCGCCAGCGGCACTTTGTCGCCAAAGCCCTGGTAAGAAAGTCTTTTCGCATCTACACCTTTTGCGGTAATATAATCTACCACCGCCTTTGCGCGGTTATTGGAGAGCGTGATATTGTCGGCCGGTTTGCCCACATTGTCGGTATGGCCGTTAATCTGAATTTTTAATGTTGGATTTTCTTTCATCAGTTTTACCACATTGTCAAGCTCTACCTGCGATTCTGATTTTACATCAAACTTGTTTACATCAAAGAAAATATTTTTTAGGATGATGGATGCATTGGCTTCAAGTGGCTGCAAGGGTATGTCAATATGATAGGTAGAATCAGGCAGCTTTTCACTCAGCGGAAAGTTGTCAGAGAAAAATAAATATCCCCGGCGGTTTACATTAAACGCATAATCTTTACCGACCGGCAATGTAATTAAGTAATTGCCGGTTTCATCTGTCTGTACCCTGCTGATGGTACTTTTTGTTTTAAGATCTGTTAGTTCAACCGCAGAGGGTAATCCTTTGCCAGTTTTTTTATCAAACACTTTTCCTTTTACCCATAATGTTTTAACAGGCCGTATGTCCGGGCGCAATGTAAAAGTGTACAAATCGAGGCCACCACGGCTATCGTCGCGGTTACTTGCATAATAAGCAGTCGTACCATCAGTAGTGATTACAAGGCTTCCTTCGTTTCCGATTGTGTTAATGGGATAACCCAGGTTTTTCGGCGTGCCCCATTTGCCGTCAGCGCCTTTGCGCGATACAAAAAGATCGTCGCCCCCATAACCCTGGTGGCCGCTGCTGGTAAAATAAAGCGATTGATTATCTGCATGTATAAAAGGGCAATATTCGTCCCCAATCGTATTTATTTCGGGCCCCAGGTTTTCAGGTTCACCCCACTGCCCATTTGCCTGGCGGTGACTCACATAAATATCACTGGCGCCATAACCGCCAAAACGCCTGCTGGCAAAATACAGATCACGTTTATCAGGTGACAGGCTGGGCGCAGATTCCCATTGATCTGTATTTATTTTGCTGCCCATATTTTCTGCGGCACTCCAGCCTTCGGGCGTTAAATAAGAAAAATACAAATCACAGCTGCCATATCCTTCCGGGAAATTACAGCCTGTAAATACCAGCAACTGGCCATCCTGGGAAATGCTTTGCGCGCCTTCATTAAAATTTGTATTGATGTTACCAGGTAATGGTTTGGCCATCGACCAGGATCCGTCTTTATTGGTCGTTTCAAAAAAATCTTCGTTTTCTCCCCGCACGCGCCGGGTAAAGATTAATTGTTTGCTGTCGATGGTAAGCGCAGGAAAATATTCTGATACACGGGTGTTGATGCTATCGCCCAGGTTAACAGGTGTAAAATGGTAGCCGCTATCCGGGTTATTTTTTCTATAATCTACCGCAAACTGGTAACATTTTTCACGGTACGAAGCGGCTTTAATACTGCTTTCGCTGAGGTTGGGTGTTGTTTTAAATGCGGTTACTGCAGCCAATGCTTTTTCAAAGAATCCTTTACCGGCCAGGTCTATTGAGTAAGGAAGATTGTAATCTTTAAAATAAATGCTGTCGATATCCCGCGCTTTTTCATAATTAATAATGGCACTGTCATAATTTTTCAATTCTCCGTACATGCCTGCAACGGATAAATAGGCATCTTCAAAACGTGTATCAAGTTCTATTGCTTGTTGCAGCAGATGAATGCTTTCTTGCAGGTTGTCGTCTGATGCCAGCTGCAACGCCTGGGTGTAAAGTTTGGTTGCTTTTGAACTTACTTTATTGGGTTCATATGATTGTGCATGAACAGCGTAAATGATCAGTGTAACAAGTATAGTGCAAACAAACTTCATGGATATTTTTTATTAACGGGCCGGATGGGAGTGATTACTGCCTTCTTAAACGATCTGTTGCTGTATTTAGTCTGTACGGCAACAGCAATCAAAGGTACAAAAGCTGTTTTTTAAGGAACGTTAATGTATTTATGTAACTGAAGGCTCAGTTCCCACTGCGGGTGTTGTTTTATATAGTCTACAATAAGCGGCGTAACAACCGATGATTGTTCCCATTCTGGCTGCAGGTAGAGTTTACATGTATCTGCAACCTGTGCAGCGTATTTTTCCGCCCACGCAAAATCTGTTTTATTAAAAATGACAATTTTTAATTCATTCGCAAAAGGTACTACTTCAGGCAATGGTGCTTTAAATTTTTTGGGAGAAAGACATATCCAGTCCCATTCCCCGCTGAGCGGTGATGAGCCGGACGTTTCAATGTTTGTTTGAAAGCCGGCAGCATGCAATGCGTTTGTGAGTTCGCCGAGGTTATGCAGCAATGGCTCTCCTCCCGTTACTACTGCTAAGCGGCCTGGATATCCTGTTGCCGTTTTCGTAATGTCATCAATGGATAGAAGGGGATGCCTGTCAGCATCCCAACTATCTTTTACATCGCACCATACACAGCCTACATCACAGCCTCCCAGGCGTATAAAATAGGCTGCGCTGCCCTGGTAATAGCCTTCTCCCTGCAAAGTATAAAAACGTTCCATTACGGGCAATGTAGCAATTGATGTATCAGTAATTTGCATGTAAACCAAAATTGTATTTTTTATTTGTAAAGAACTGTTGAAGAAAAGCTGAATAAAAATGATTGCCGGTTAATTAAAACGAATGGCCGTCGTTTTTGTTTTCTTAAATGCCGAAGGTGTTTTTTTAATGATATTCTTAAATACTTTATTGAAATACGGCACATTATTAAAGCCGCATTCAAAACATACTTCTCCAACAGATTTTTCCTGCTGCAGTAACAGGCAGGCCTTTTCTATCCGGTACTGATTGATAAAATCTGTAAACGTAATGTTCATTATTTTTTTAAAATAATTACAAAAGGCCGGCACGGTAAGATGAGATATGTCTGCAACTTTTTTAATTTTGATTTCTTCCTGGTAATTCTGTTCTACGTAATTAAAAATATTCTGCAGGCGTATATGCACTTTACGAATAGTAGTGGGCAATGTAACCTGGGAGTTAAGTAATGTATATTCAGCAGAAGTAGCCAGTACCTGCAAAATATTTATTAGTTCCATTAAACGTTCAAACGGCTGCAACTTTAAAAGCCGTAATAATTTCTTTGCTACCTTTTCTTTGGCTGTTTCGCCAAAGCTGATACCATATCTTGATTTATCCAGCAGTGCGTTTATCATTTTCATTTCGGGCCTTTGCAACAGGTCCGGACTAAAAACTTCTTTTTTGAATTGCACAACTACTTGTTCAATAATGCCATGTGAATTCAATCCGAATCCTGAATGAGGTAAATCAGGACCCATCAAAACCAAGTCGCCATGTTCATAATTACTGGTATGGTTCCCTACCTGTCTTGTACCTTTTCCTTCTAAAATATATACGAGTTCATATTCAGGATGGTAATGGTACTGCCAGGTAAATTTTTCAGAAGATAATCTATCGTGCAATAAGCGCAAAGAGCTGCCCTCGTCTTCCTGGACCAATTCAAATTCAATTTTCATGTGTAAAGATTGATAGGGTTGGTCTGATGCAATCGTTGTAAAATATACGTCACAACAGTATAAATGTCCGGTTAAGTATGATGGTTAGACTATTTAATGCTTATTAATAATTAATTTGTCAAATTTAATGATTAACTATTAATACAGATGAACAATCCGTTAATGCAGATGATTTTTTTATCGTTGTAAAAGATCAAATTTGTCAAGCTTAATCAAGCCGGAAATATGCAAAACAGTACAAGTCTTTTTGAGCGACAAGCAACAATTAGGGGTATAACATTGTCCTGATTATAATAATAGTGGCACAAACGAATTTTTTGTACACATGGACACTGCAATTATATTACAAATGAATGGCTTTTTATAAGGTGTAATCTTGTTTTATGTTGATAAGAGGTCGATGTACTGGTTTACGAAACAGGCATTCATTAAGATTTAGTTAAAATTTATTTGTAAATTATCTTTAAGTATGTATTTTTACCGTGTACGAAATACATAAAGCGCCTAAAACGGATCTTGGTTACTGATTATTACCTTTTAAAATATAATAACAGATTTAAATAAGTTATTATATTTCATATATTTTTCTCAGACATTAACTATTGCTAAAACTAAAAACTATTGCTGTATGAAGAATTCTAGGATCTTCATTGTGAAGGCCTTGTCAATTGGCTTTCTCCTTCTTTTATCCGTCTCTCAACTTTTTTCTCAAACGAAAACAATTACGGGCAAGGTTACAGACTCTAAAGATGGTTCTCCCATTGTAGGTGCTACTGTTCAGCCAAGAGGTTCAAAAAATGGAACTTCGTCAGGTACTGACGGAGGTTTTTCTATTACTGTGGCTGCAAATGTTAACACTTTGATAGTTACATCTGTTGGTTTCGGAAGACAGGAATTAAATGTATCAAATTCGTCTGGTACAGTTAACGTGAGCCTGGTAGCTACCAACGCTAACCTGAATGAGGTTGTGGTGGTTGGTTATGGTACACAGAAGAAAAAAGAAATTACCAGTGCCATCACCAGTGTGAGCGCTGAACAATTCAACAAAGGAAATGTCAACGACGTTGCCCAGCTGTTACAGGGCAAAGTTGCTGGTCTTTCTATTTCCCGCCCGGGTGGCAACCCCAATGCTGGTTTTGAAATCAGGTTGAGGGGGCTTTCGACGATTGGGGCAGGAACTTCACCACTGGTTGTAGTAGACGGCCAGATTGGTGCAGATCTTAATTCGATTGATCCAAATGACATTAAGTCAATCGATGTGCTAAAAGATGGTTCTTCTGCAGCAATTTATGGTACACGCGGTTCTGCTGGTGTATTAATCGTTACTACCAAAACAGGGATACGCGGGCAGTCACAAGTTAGTTATAATGGATCCGTTAGTGTGGAGACTGCGGCAAGACTTACCAAGCATGCAACTGCCGATGAGTACCGTGCATTAATCAAAAGCCTGGGTGCAGGCACAGACTATGGTTCAACTACAGACTGGTATAAAGAAATTACCAGGGCTGGTATTACGCATCAGCATAACCTTGCCTTTTCAGGAGGCAACGAGCATACTACCTATAATGCTTCTATGAATTTTAGAAATGGAGAAGGTATTGCTATCACAACAGGTTTTCAGCAATTGAATGGCCGGTTAAACCTTACACACAAAGCATTAAACGATAGATTAGTATTCAATATGGACGTAAGTACTACGCGAAGAACTGCTAATAACGGTTTTGACCAGGGCTTTGAGTACGCCGCTATTTACAATCCTACTTCTCCTGTATTTGCAAAAACTCCGGGACAAGATTTAGCAGGGGGAGGTTACTTTGAAGTAAGTGCCACTGAGTATTCAAATCCAGTAGCAGTATTACGTCAGAATACTAATATTACAACACTGAAGAGACTTAATTTTGCAGGTTCAGTTGAATACGAAATAATTAAAGGGCTGAAATTTTTAACACGCTATGCCCAGCAGCAAACCAGCACATACAATACTCAATTCTCTCCCAGCAATGCCTTTATTGATCGGGGATTTCCCGCAGGCGCATCATTTAGTGTTACCGGTTTGGGACGTCATGGATATACGTATAAAACAGATGACGAAGGATTAACACAGTTGTATGAAAATACATTGTCTTATCAGCATAAAGTTTCAAAGCTCGACATTAATGCAATAGCTGGATATTCCTACCAGGATTTTGTTTACCAGGGCTTCAAAGTAGGTGGCGGTAATTTTGTTACGGATTTGGCTGCTGAAAATTTAGGCGCCGCACAAGACTGGTCAAATGCAGCACTTCCATTTCCTTCAAGCTATAAAAATGGTAGCCGGCTGGTAGCATTTTTTGGCCGTGTTAATTTAAACTGGGATAATTTTGTTTATTTAGCCGCTTCACTAAGAAGAGAAGGTTCTACACAATTTGGACCTAATAATAAATGGGGATATTTTCCTGCTGTAAGTGCAGGTGTAGATTTAAATAAACTTGTTCAGTTGCCAGGTGTGAATACACTTAAACTAAGAGGCAGCTATGGAGTAACAGGTTCACTTCCTCCGTTTACCGGTTTATCTGAATTAACATTCACCAATCAGGGTAACTATGTAATTAATGGTGCATGGATATCAACATATCAGCCAAACCAAAATAACAACCCTGATTTGAAATGGGAGAAAAAAGCAGAAACTGATATCGGTCTTGATTTTACCGCTTTCAATAGTAGGCTGACCGGTACATTCGACTGGTATACCCGTAAAACTTCGGATCTTATATTCAATGTTACGGTTCCTTCCCCTCCTGCACTTTTCAATACAGAGTGGAAAAACGTAGGCGACCTTACAGGTAAAGGCTATGAAATTGCCCTTAACTATGATGTTCTAAAACAAAAGAAAGTTACCTGGACAACAGGAATTAATTACGCTCATAACCACGTCGTTTTAACAAGACTTGACCCTTCAGCGGGTTCTTACATTGGTGCAAGTAACCTTGGTTCTCCTGGTCAGGAAGCAACCCAGATTACCCGTACATATGCTGGTGCAGAAATTGGCGCTTTCTACCAGGCTGTGTACAGGGGCGTTGATAAAAATGGCAAATTCTTAAATGATGACGGAAAAGGAAATGCTGTTCTTGCTACTGCTACAACTTATAAAACAATTATAGGTCATGGGTTACCAAAATTTGAAATGGGCTGGACCAATACCTTTACTTACAAGAACTGGGATTTGAATTTCTTCTTGCGTGGTTCTTTTGGTCATGACCTGATCAATACGGAACGTGCGTTTTTTGAAAACCCAACCGTTGCATCTATTTATAATGTTGTAAAAACAAAATATTTTGATCCCAAGTTAAATGATGCACAGTTATTCAGCAGTTTGTACGTTGAAAAAGGTGATTTTGTTAAGCTGGATAATGCTACTATTGGCTATAATTTCAATATTAAAAAAGGCGGTAGGAATGGAATTAGAAATGTCCGTGCTTTCATAAGTGGTCACAACTTATTTACCATTACTGGTTATACAGGTGCTGATCCGGAAGTAAGATATTCTGATGCACTGACTGGTAATATCCTTGCACCTGGTATAGACAGGAGAGCTACCTGGGTACTTACACGTTCTTTCACCTTTGGCGTTAGCATTGGTCTATAAAAATTAAATTATTTAATTTACACACTTACTATATGAAAAGTAAATTCTTAAAAATTAGTTTGGTAGGAGGATTACTCTTTGCAGGTCTTTCCTGTACAAAACTGGATGAAACGCCTTACCTGTATGATAAGGTAACGGGCGACAGAATCGGTAAAACAGATTTGGAAGTAAGTTCCCTCGTAGGGGCGGCTTATTCTAACATGGCAGGTATTGGTGGTAATAACCATTATAATCCGCTTGGTGAAGTAACTGCTGATGAAGAGATTGTTCCAACCCGCGGACCAGACTGGGGCGATGGTGGTCATTGGGTAAGACAAAAATTACATACTTATACAAGTCTTGATAACGGACCAGTTTCCGGTTGGGGATTCTGTTATACTGGCGTAACAACCTGTAATCGCTTAGTTGCAACCTTAACAACAATCAATACTCCAACTGCGCTGTCGTACATACCAGAATTAAAAGTATTGCGCGCATTTTATTATTATTTGTTGCTCGATTGGTTTGGTAATGTGCCATTAAGTGTGGATTTTAAAGACTTGACACCGCCAACAAACGCCACAAGGGCAGCGGTATATGCTTTTGTTGAATCGGAGCTTATTGCAAATGGGCCGTTACTTAAAAAACCAGCAAGTGTACCAGACGTTGCGACTCAATACCGTATGAACTATTATGTAGCCCAGGCTATTCTCGCAAAATTATACCTGAATGCACAAGTTTACACTGGTACTGCAGCTTATGACAAATGTATTACCGTATGTAATACAATTATTAATTCAGGGGTGTATAATTTGACACCCAACTATTCCGATAATTTTGTACAGAGCAATTCTGGTTCAAAAGAATCTATATGGGCACTTCCTTTTGATCACGTAAAATTTACGGGATTTAATTTTGGTATGATGACACTTAGTTATCTTAATCAAAGTACTTATAACATTAACGCACAGCCCTGGAATGGTTTTGCAAGTACTGCTGAATTTTACAATACTTATATTGATACAGTAGCCAATCCCGGTCCGGTTGGTCTAGTAGTGGGTCTTGATCCAAAAGGCGATACTGTACGAGGCACGCTTGATAAAAGAATGCAGAACAACTTCCTTGTTGGACCTCAGTATTCATCCAGCGGTGCAAGATTATCTGATGATGGCGCCGATGCTGCTGACCCTGACGGCAAGCCTTTCACTTTTACGCCATATATCAATCAACTGCAGCCAGGGGCTTGGCGCCAATCTGGTGCAAGAATTGGAAAATGGAATTTTTATCAGAATATGACCTCAGATATGGACAATGACTTTGCCATATTCCGTTACGCAGATATCCTGCTAACCAAGGCTGAAGCAACGGCAAGATTTGGTAATAACTGGAACGATCTCAGCGTATTGGCTGTAGTTAATCAAATCAGAGGACAGCATGGTGGAGTTAGCGCTTTACCAACATTAAATGCAGCAAGCTTCCTCATGGAACGTAGCCGTGAAATGTTTGCTGAAGGTTGGAAAAGGCAGGATATGATTCGTTTCGGAACCTATAACGGTGCATTCCTGTTTCATCCGGCAGATCCTGTTGACAATTTAGGACCTAATGGAATAAATCACCTGAACGTTTTCCCAATACCAGACGCACAGATCAATGCTAATAAGAACCTTAAACAAAATCCTGGTTATTAAATAAATAAGCGTGACCTTATAATTCACTTTTAAACAAAGCAAGTAATAACATATTACTTGCTTTGTTTATTAAAAATAGAACCTATTTTTAGGTATTGAGCGTTACTCATTTTATTTTACAGCAAGACCCGTGCAAGCCTGTAAAGAATGTGTATTGATTGGTTGTGAAGTGTATAATGCTATGCCAGATAAAATCATTTTAGTGAAATTTTTACAGGTTAGGCGCTGCTTTTTTATCTTACTGCTGCCCCTATATTTTATTTCCTGCCACGTTTCTCCACCTGTCCCGCAGGTTAACAATAACGCACTTTTTTCGCTGCTGCCTGCCTCTGTTACTGGTATCGGTTTTTCTAATGACGTGGCGTATACTGAAGATCTAAATGCCTATACATTCAGAAACTTTTACAATGGCGGAGGTGTTGCTCTGGGCGATATTAACAATGATGGCTTGCCCGATATCTTTTTTTGCAGCAATATGAAATCAAATAAATTGTACCTGAACAAAGGCAATTTTCAATTTGAAGATATCACAGAAAAAGCGGGATTGAATTCTGAAGGCGTATGGTCAACCGGCGTTACGTTTGCAGATGTAAACGGAGACGGTCTGCTGGATATCTATGTTTGTAAATCAGGCGATTTTAAAAGCAAGCAAAGAAGCAACGCTTTATACATCAATAATGGCAACCTTACTTTTACTGAGCGTGCAAAAGAATACGGATTGAATAATATGGGGCTTTCTACCCACGCCGTTTTTTTTGATTATGATCACGATGGCGACCTGGATTGTTACCTGCTCAATAATTCGTTCCGCTCTGTTGGCAATTATGATTTGATAAAAGATCAGCGGAATATAACGGATACGCTTGGTGGCAATAAACTCTACCGCAACGATAATAATCATTTTACCGATGTGACTGCCCAGGCGGGTATTTACAGCAGCAAAATTGGTTTTGGCCTGGGCGTTACCATCGCCGATGTAAACAAAGATGGCTGGCAGGATATCTATGTATCGAACGATTTTTTTGAACGCGATTATTTATACATCAACAATAAAGATGGTACGTTTACTGAATCGCTGGAAAAATCGATCCGTGAACTGAGTATGAATTCAATGGGCGCTGATATTGCCGATATTAATAATGATGGCTGGCCGGATATCTACGTTACTGACATGCTCCCGGAAATTGAAGCCCGCGTAAAAACAAAAACCAGTTTTGAAAACTGGGACAAATATCAATCCGATCTTAAAAATGGGTACT
>JBDUAY010000006.1:0-32097 GCA_040004415.1 Bacteroidota bacterium
GTGCCAAAACCTGTAAAGAAACCAATGCTATATCCATAATGCGTGACCTGTCTTTTAAAAACCCTCAGCGGCGTTTCTTTATAGGAAAGTTTGTATACATCCGTTCGGTAACCCAGGAAAACTGCACCATTAAAGCTTGCATTGAATTGCGGTGGAAAACCCTTTGCAGACGGACGGTACTTAAATAACACCGTAAGCACATCGGCGTCAAAAGTAGCTTGCCGGAAAGAACGGCTGACAAATTGTGACGGTTTCTGCGCAGGAAACGCAACCGAAATCACTTTACTGGTATCTATTTTCTGTTGTGCAAGAACAGATTTGCTATATTCCTTTATCGTATCAGAACCAGTTAAAACATAAACCTTTTCAACTTTTTTCCCATTCCTGATTTTATAATATCCTTCATTAAACTGGTACTTGGAAGATTGCTTTAATGTTTCGCAGGAGGATAAACCTAAAATGGTAATTATTCCAGGTATGAAGATTAATTTACCGCGTAGCAAACACACAGACATAAATAAGGATGTTGACAGATATTATATTGAATTAATTATAATCAGGCTATTTTTTCTCTGCTCCGTTGTCACCAGGTTTAGAATTTTTTAAATATCCTTTTTTAAAATCTTTTAAAAAATTCCAATAATATTTTTTAACCTCGTGAGAGTAGTCAATGGCATATTGAAGTATCGCTTGCTGCCATTGATCACTTTGTCCGAATGCGATCAATTCATCAGTAATAGCAGACCCCTGGCGTCCACTGCTTCTGAGTTGTGAAGATGCGGTAAGCATAGCCATATCATCAATTACCTGGTAAATGTTCCGGTATTCTTTTTTTATCAGTTTAAAATTGATGCTGTCTTTTGTTGGTTGCATTTCCTGTACTACATATGATTCATCCTTGAAAATAGTTGTACTGAGCAATGCAGGCGGCCTGTTTTGCATTCTTTGCTGAATGGATACCACCCGTTCAGATTCCGTTTTCCATTCAGGCTGAGGTGTATTTACATAGGGAAGCAATGAAGAAGGCTTTGATTGCTTCATATCAATCAACATATACTTCTCGCCTGAATCATTGAGTGATTTTAATAGCAATGCATAGCGCTTAACCCCCACACTGCCGGTACCGGCAAGTCTAAAAACTGCGTCAGTGGCCTTGTAATTGTACGGACTGTTGCCATCGTTCTTCAGCCAGTCTTTAATATGGCAGAACAACGCTTGTTTTACATCTTTATCCATTTCAAAATGACGCGGATCATCCAACAGGATTTCGAGTTTATTTTTTTTCAGGATGGTTCTTTTAGCCAGTATCAGTTTTTGTTTACGTTTACAGACGCCTTCTAGAAACTCAGCTACAATTCCTTTTGCAGTTTGCGGTTCAATATAATTTGGTTTGCCCGAGGAAAGTACAGCAGCATATGTTTTTAGAAATAACTGCGCCATATTCAGCGCTTTTTTTTGATCTATCTTTAATGATTCAAATGCAATGAAAATGCTGGTAACGATTCTTGCCAGTTCCCAGGTCACAGGTGCCAGTATGGCTTCATCAAAATCATTTAGATCAAAATAGATTAGCCGGTTATCACTCTTGTAAGTTCCAAAATTTTCTAAGTGGAGATCGCCGCAAATCCAGGCCACTGGTGAATCTGGCATCGGCGCTGCATTTTTTAAATCCTCATAAAAAACATGATCCGTTCCGCGAAAAAACCGAAAGGGATTTTCCGTCATCGATTCATATTTTATTTGAACAAGGTCAGGCAGGCGATCACTGTTAAAAGCAACTATCCTTCTGGATATATCTTCCATGTAAATTATATAAGCGTTTTATTAGCTTTTGCCGCGTGTTACAAGAAAAAGGATGAGGGCGATTATACCCACCACCACCAAAACGCCCACCCATACACCAGCTTTAAATATGCCGGCGATAGCTGCGCAACTGCTTAAAAGAATAGTAAGGCAAAACAAGACAAGTGTTGCTACGTTGATTTTCATAATTTATTTGTTTAAGTTTTAGATGGATAACATGTGGTATTTGTATCGGGCATTATTAATTGTACGGTGCAATGTTACACCCCCTAAAATATCCACACAACAGAAAACAAGTAGAATATCATGCCATACAGAAAAAATACTGGCTGGAGATAAAATTGAACTACCCGGGGTAAAACAATTGTTAACACAGACGGAAAATCATACTATATCACTTAGAAACAATACTGTAAAAATTACTAAAAATTTTAGAAATAGGTAATTGTGTTGATTCTTGTAGAATGATTTCCTCATGCTGTGTACCCAATACGTAAAAATGTTGGAGGCCCTCCACAATTAAGTACATGACATACATGGATTATTTTTGATCAGAAATAACTGTTCAAATCAAGTCTTTTTATTTCTTTACTTATTTATTAGTCCCTTTTCAAAAAAATATCTATGGCTATAACCAGGAAAAAACCGGCAGCCCGCAACGCCGGTAAGCAAATTGAATCTTTGACAGGACACACATACCAAATATATGTTTCTGGCGGAACAGTGAATGCAGCCGACCTGGGCTAAGCCGGATGCCGTTTATTTTTTAAATGAAGTATCTAAACATGGCAAGGCCATCGCAGCAGAAGGTTCATCTTTACAAGTCTTGAAAGCCACTTATTTCAGCAAAAAATTAGAGGATTAAAAAAGAGAAAACCGTGTTTTGACTGGGGATGGTAAAAGACTTTTAACAGATTTTATTGAAGCCATTGCACAGCACAGGTTTTGGGAAAGAGAAAAGCCCAGGAAAATACCTGCCTGATAAATAGAATACGCAAAATCGTTGGGCAAGAATAAGGGCATCCATAAAGAAATAATCTTAGTGCATGCCCTTTTAATTTGTTCAGACAAAGATTTAATTTTCTGAACTAACCCATTCCTTTGCTTCTTCCAGCTTGCTCATGGTAAAACCTTTGCTTTCACCCGGCATAACCGGACTAATAATATCAGTAACTTTTTCCACGCCTTTCTGGTCACTTACAATGGCCATTTTTTTCCATTTTGATAAATGCTTAACACCTACCAGTGCATCCTTCATCCATGCACCAGCTGTAAAATTGCTGACGTCTGTATCCACCACCAGCAGAAAATGAATGTGGCCGTGTTTTTTTACAATCCTGTCAACTTCAGGAACTACAAGCGTTTCATAATCGTCCTTCGTTACTTTTCCGGTTGCGGTAAAGCCTGCTACATAATCGGGAATGCCGTCTAATTTTTCAATCATAAAAAATATTTTTTTGTATTAAAGAAATTGGTTTAAGAACTATTGCTTTAAAAGAATTGTTTCTGGCGACTTTTAGCTGAGTCGCCGATAATAGCCTGACAGATAATAAAAGTTATTATTTGACTTTAGAAAAGCATGCCAATACCGTCCCAATACAATGACACATTTATTTCAATGAATTTTACTGAAATAATATTGATACAAAGGATAAAATAATCAGGAATGACAGAGAAACTAATGATATGCGTTAAACAGTATCAACAAAAAGAAAATAGCAATCTGCAGACTGGATTTTGCTATAGTATTACGGTGGAAAAAGTAAAAAATTATGCAGCACTGGTTCCACAAGAATATTTCTTGGGTAATGAAATCCCCGCTGGCAATTATATGCTAAATCTAATGCCTTTGGTAATGTTTGGCAAGGCCACTAACTTCCTTCCGGCGGATCTCCCCTGAAAGCATCCAGCTTATTAATCTTCGGCATCGTAACTGCTCGTCCGGTGCGGGCAGATTCATAAATGGCTTCCATTATTTTTTGATCCTGCAAACCTTCTTCACCAGGCGTATAAGGCGTTTTATTGAAAAGAATAGCACGAGACATGTGATCAATCTCTGTTGCAAATTGATCTTGTTCAGGGGCGATGGAAGGATTGCTCTTATATTCAATATTTCCTTCTGATTTTGAGATTTCCATTTGCAGACCAGTATAAGCAAACGCATTATTCACACCCATCACGCCGCCATTGTCTGCATGACAACGGTAATACCTGTTTTCATGAACAGAATAGCTGCATGTATTGCTGGCAATGGCGCCACTGGGAAAAAACAATTGAAACATGACTGATTCTTCTACTTCTTTGAATCTTACATCGCCTGGTGTTGTGTAGATGGATGCAATAATTATTTCCGGTTCTTCACCGAGTAAAAACCTTGCCGTATTAAGATTGTACAGGCCGATATCAGGCAGCGATCCACCACCAGACAATTCCTTTTTCATCCGCCATTGTGTGGGGTCGCCTGTATTTTGCCCGTTAAACGAATTGATGACACGCACTTTTCCAAAATGCTGATTGCGTGTCCACTTCATTATTTGACGGCTATTGGTTTCATATTGAATACGGTATGCAATCATTAATTTTTTCCCGGCGTTTTTACAAGCGTCAATCATTCTTTGTGCCGCCGCCGGCGAAGTAGACATTGGTTTTTCACATAGCACATGCTTGCCGGCTTTTGCTGCGCGAACGGTAAATTCTTCATGCATGCTATTCGGTAAAATAATATATACGGCGTCTATTTCAGGATTGTTTTTTATGCTGTCATAATTTTGATAATTGTAAATATTTTTTTGCGCAATGCCGTATTGGTGGGCTACTTTCTGAGCCTTGCCCGTATCGCCGCTTACCAGCGCGACTGGCTTAGAGTATTTACATTTTGCCATACCCGGTAACACCTGGTTTAAAGCAAGATTTCCCAAACCAACAATTGCATACCCAATGCGTTTGCCGGGCCGCAACGGCCCTGGAATATCGCCAGTCGTTTGTTCGCCGGACGCTTTAACCGGTTTCAATTTTATCGGGACAATATCATCCATTTCACTTTCCGTAATTAATATAGATTTGTCTTCTCCCTCAGGTGTAAGGTCATCTATTACTGCTGCGGGTATTAATCCATTTCCAGTATGCTTTGAAAAGTTAGGGCGATTAGAGTTTGTACCGGCATGCAGGCGTTTCGCAATTGGTTTAAGCTGTTTCATAAATTTTATTGAAGATCATTTTACTTGCCTGTTACATGAATATTTTACGATGGGCTTACCTGATTAACCTGACATTTTTTTCTTGTATCGCACAGAAAAGAATACAATCAAAACATTGACCACAATGGAAAATGCATTGGTAAAAACGATTGGAAGATCTTTTTTTCTCAGACCATACCATACCCATCCGATAAGACCAGCAATCAGTATTATCAGCATGAAATAGGAGATGTTATCAGCCTTTTTCTCTTTGATAATTTTAAATAACTGGGGAAGCATTGATATGCCGGTAAAAACACCAGCGCCTATTCCAATGTAATTGTTTGATTCATCCATAAAAAATATTGATAACAAAATTAATGACACATAATGTGCTGATAAAAATGCATAAGCTGATGTACAAAACAGGTGCCATCAAACACTTTTTTATTCTAAGCATTGCCGCGCCTGAACATTTATCAAAATGGGAAGCTAATTATTTTTTATACTACTGATAGTAGAGAGGAATACCCATTTCAGATAGTAATTGCGAATCACTTCTTCACTGGCAGCCTTTGGATTGCAATGGCAGATAATTTGATCAAGCAGTTAATGTGTAACTACATAATAGTTTGAGGAAACGAACAAATAATGCAGGAAGTCTCTTAAATCTAAGACTTAAACTAATTACATGAAAGAATCATATTATCTCATTGCTTTTACGTACGAAGGAATTCATTACGAAGGACGGGTAACCCCAGATGAAAAAGTGCACCATAGCAAGACATATTCCTATCATGTTGTACTAAACGAAGTATTTTTTGGCTACTTAAGTAAAAATAATGATCATTGGCATGTAACAGAGCAGCGTCCCGCCGGCCTGGTGCAGATAGTTGGAAGAGAGATTGAGAAAACAGGTCATGAATTTTATGATATAACAACATAAAAAAAGTTAATCATTTTTATTATAAAAGCGATGACTCTTCACATTTGCGAACTTAGCTGATAAAGACTGGATGCCGGATTCAGGTATGTCAGCGTGTAAGGCACAAGATATTCTGATACGTCTTTAGTTACAATACAGCTATTGTTATCATCATAAACACTGCCCTTGTCAGCGCCATGCCCATCCCAAAAATAGCCCCCGGCCCTAAACTGGTTCTTAGCTGTTTTAATATTTAATATTTTGCCAACATCCATCATGCATACACACCTTTCAACCTGGATCATGCAGTTGCCGGGCCTAACAAAACCTTTACAATGTGTGCCGCAAAAAAGTAACATGCAAAAGTTTGGGCCGGAATTTCGTTTAAGCAGAACGTCTGGAACTATTATGGAGCGCAGAAGCAGGCCCTGAAAAACATTCTTACAATTTCTTTGCAGGCTGTATGCTTGTAATGGCCTTAATTTTGCTGGAAAGAAGAGCAATGAACGGTACTATTTTTCTTGCTGATACACAAGCTGAGATATTCGAAAAAAAAGAGAAAGTATTATATTTCATATTCCTTCTTTTTTTCTTTGCGCTCTACATGCCGGGCATTGACTGGTTGTATAATGCAGGGATGTGGTTGATTTTTGTCTATAGCTTTTTTTTCAACTCATTGAACGAAAAGTGGAAGCTGCTTAAAAAACGGGAAGCAATTCTTTTTATCATCCTGTTTTTTTTACTGAATTGCACAAGCGCCCTTTTATCAAACAATATAAAAGAGGGAATTTCCTGGGCCGGCATTCGTATCAGTATATTTATTTTCCCGCTGGCGCTGGGTACAATTTATATAAGCCAATTATTAAAAGAAAGAATCTTATTGGGGTATGTTGTTGCAACCTGCATAGCAGCTTCCTGTTGTCTGTTACATGGTATTATCCGCGCTGTTGCTCGCCACGACTGGTCGCTGATGTATAATGATAATTTAAGCGATATCATTAATTTGCAATCTATCTATTTTGCCGGGTTAATTAATATTGCATTATTGAGTTTCGGGTACCTGCAATGGAAAAAATCTTTTCTTGTAAATAAATTTTGGTGGTGGCCGTTACTACTGATTTTATTGCCGGCTCATTTTTTGCTCGCCAGCAGAATAGCAATCATAATATTGTATGCAACGGTTTTTTTTTATGTATTGTACACTATTATTCAGCAAAAAAAAATTATTCGTGGCCTCGCCATTGCAACGGGCCTTTTTTGTGCGGGATTTTTATTTTTTTTGATTTTTCCAAAAACACTTAACCGGTTTAAAGAAATAGGCTACACGCGGTTCGATTATAGCAGCATGGCTAAAGAAAGTCATTTCAATGTTGCGCTTACACCTGATCAATGGAACGGGGCAAACTTAAGAATTGCAGTTTGGGAATGCGCCTGGACGGTAACACAACAGCACTTTTTTCAGGGTACCGGTTTGGGAGATAAAATGGACGTGTTGAAAAAACAATATGCAAAAAAAGGTTTTGTATTTGGGATAAAAACCAACCGCAATGTTCATAATACATACCTTGATGTGTGGATGAGTCTTGGCATTATCGGACTACTGATTTTTCTTACTGGCTTTTTTATTTTGCCAATCGCTGCATGCATAAAAACAAATGACTGGTATGGATTGCTTGTTATAACTTTCCTGGGGGTTTCGTTATTCACAGAAACCTATCTTGACAGAACTGTTGGCAATACTATACTGTCTTTCTTTCTGTCATTTATCGCTTGTTATAAAATGCCTGCCACAACACCGGGAATTTACTGATTGTCTGAGATGTACATGTCAACGGCTTTTTGTGTTTCCCCAAAATATAATAGTTCTCCATTCTTCATATAGGCTGCGCGGTTGCAATACTTCCGGATGACGTCCATGCTATGACTTACCAATATTACTGTTTTGCCTTCTATCCAGGATGATTCAAAAACTTTGATTGCTTTCTCCTGGAATTTCATGTCACCAACGGCAAATATTTCATCCAGGAACATAATGCCTGCACCGGCATTGACTGCAATAGAAAAGCCCAACCGGGCACTCATACCCGAAGAGAAAAATTTAACCTTTGTGTCAATAAATTCTCTTATTTCAGCAAAGTCAACGATCTTGTCGAAGATGGCATCCGTTTCTCTTATCTTCAATCCGAGTACTGAGGATGAAACATAAATATTTTCACGCGCAGTAAGTTCCTGGCTCATGCCCACGCCCAGGTTCATTATCAACGTCGTTCCATTTATCTCTACTGTGCCGGTATCAACCGGGTAGACGCCTGCTAACAGACGTATAAGCGTTGATTTTCCGCAGCCGTTGCGGCCAACCAAACCGATACATTCTCCTTTATTAATTTCAAAGTTCATGGGTTTAACGGCCGCTACTTTTTTTTGCCTGGAAGGACTGAACAAATTAAAAAGACGGTGCTTTACGGTGTTGTGACTGTCTTCGCTAATATGAAAAGTCTTGCTGATGTTGGTTGCTTTTAATGCAATGCTGGTTTCCATATTTATAATTTTTCTGCGGCCTTTGCTCCCAGTTTGTTGAGTAATAAAAGTCCGATAAATAAAATGATACATGCATAGGCAAAATCGAAAGCGAGTAACCTGAAATGAGGCCGGCTGTGTTCCATCATCACCCGTCGTGCATTGATAATAATACCCGCCAGCGGATTGCCGTATTCGAACCCGGGCAGTTTTTTTTCGAAAGTTGATAATTTATAGAAAATGGGCGAGAGGAAAAAAAGAAATGACGTAATGACCATCCATATCTGGTTGATATCTTTTGCAATAATATAGATATTGGAAAGAATGAGTGAAATGCCCAGGGATAATAGAAATAAATTAATAAATAAAATGATTATCCAAAAATTTTGTAACGAAAAGCCTCCTGCACCTGCTTCGAAAACATTGTAAAAAACAATAAAGATGATCAGGTTAAACAGAAATCCAATACTGTTCGCAAAAAGTGTGGAAACATAAATTTCCAGTTTATTCATATTGCTGTACTCGTACAAATATTTCTTTGTATTTAACAGTTGAATAGTTCCGCTGGTAGATTCTACAAAAAAATTCCACATAACCAATCCAATAAAAAGATAAGAGGCAAAGGCAGGAACATCACTTCCCAAAATGACTTTAAATGCTACATAATAAATGCACATATCCATCAGTGGTTTCAATAGCGCCCATAGTAAGCCCAGCTTATTTTCATAATAACGAAGCTTGAATTCAATTTTGGCCAACAGCCATAATCGTTCCAGTTTGTTTGTGCTAATAGTCCAGTCTTTCAACATTTTTCCGAGAATCATCGCTTTGTTTTAATCTTTAATAGTTGTAACACCAGTTTTTTTAATGGTTCATTTTTTTTTATAAATTTCTTCAACCTGCTGATATAAATATTTGCCGGATTATTTTTTACTAAAACCAGGGTCTCAAAAGTAGGATTGTCGTACAAATGACCTGGTCCGTTCGCATTTAGCAGGTTAATAACCGGTATTGCAAAAGCCGCGTAATATTTTGCATGTTTTTCAGCAATATATTTGTTTGAGAAAATTAATTTCTCATTCGTAACATTCCTGAACATGGAACCGGTACGTACCCGGTAATAAAATAATATTTCAGGTAAAACAATTCCGTTAAAACCTTTCGACAGCATTTGTATTACACTTTCATAATCTTCCATGCCATAGTCAACCTTTTTGTCATTCAGGCCACCTGCCAGAAAAGCATTCCTTTTATACACCAATCCGCTGCTGTTAACAGGATTGTGAATAAGCGCGTATGGTGGCTGTGGTGTAAACGCTGGCCAAACCGCGCGACTGTTTTCAAAATACTGCACCCATGATCCGGCAAAAAAGACATTATCATTTTTTGCGAGTGCGGTTATTGCTTGCTCATAATAAACCGGTGCAACTGTATCGTCTGCATCCAGGAAAGCGAGAAATTCGCCACGGGCTACAGCTGCGCCATCATTTCTTGCGGCTGCAATGCCCTGGTTGCTTTGGCTAATGATAGCCAGGTTATCCTGCAAACTTAATTCTTGTAATTTTTTTATACTGTCTGCATCTGTACTGCCATCATTAACAATCAGCAGCTCGATATTTTTATAAGAAGAATCTCTGACGGAACTAATACAATCATCAATATATTTCCCCATATTATAAAATGGAATGACAACAGATAGAAGCCCCTTTACTGATTCGGCATCATTTGTTTGGTTTATTTTTTCCTGGTACAAAAAAGGAAAATGGTTTTCAGGAAGCTGTTTTATCTCTGTAAGAAATGTATTTTTTTTCTTTTGAATTTTTTCAAAAGAATAACATTGGCTAATCTTCTCTATGGCATGATCTCCAACCTGCTGTACCTGCTCATCTGAAAAGGAGAGTATTTTATTGAGCTGTCTGCCAAAGGAAGCAGGTTCATTGTGATCGAATAAGAAGCCAGATACTCCATCTTCTATCATTTCCCGCTGGCCACCCTGCACAGAAGCAAGCACTATTTTCCCACGGCTCATCGCCTCCATTACAACATATGGCATATTGTCAACTGTGCTGGGAACAACCACAACATGTGCATCCTGCAGAAATTCATTTATTTGCGCAGGTTGTATTTTGCCATGCAGTTGTAGTAACCCGCTGCCAATATATGCAGCGTATTGTTTTTGTACCAGCTGACCCATGGTTTTCATTTCCGGGTAAAATACAATATCCGTACCCCCAATCATATGCAATCCATGCGGAAAACCATCGTTCCATAGTTCTTTGCAATAAGCCAGCAATTCGAAAGTACCTTTTTGTGCAGATAGTTTTCCGTAGTAAACTATTTTATTTCTTTTGAAGGATGCAGTGGTGGTTGTTTCCATTTTATATGGATTCGCAATTACGGCGATTTGTTTGCCGGTAAGCGACATGTATTTCCCGACTTCTTCCAGCATGAATTTAGTAGGAGAAATTAATGCGTCAGCAGCTGCAATACTTTGTTTTTCCATTTCACCCGTCCAGAAATCCGGAAATTTATATACGGGTACACGGTTATGGTGCAAATAAATAAATGCGGGTGAATGTATCGTAATAACAATGGGAACGCCAGATAAAAATGAATATCCGGCATGTTTAAACTGCGTGATATAATAAGCAATGCCGAGATAGTCCTGGGCCTCAATAAAATCAGGCTTGCCTTCCTTCTCAATCATTTTTTTTACCACACCGGCAAATGCATAACTCAACCGGGCTGTATGTCCGAGAGATTTTTGCAGGCTATCTGGATTGCTGTTAAATCTAATGATTCTTATAGTTGCTGCTTCATTTGTAATCTCAAAAGTTGACTGGCTATCATCGTTAACAAATATCGTTACTGCATATCCGGCGGCTGACAACATCTGCCCCGTAAAAAAGCAATAGGTGCTGATGCCCCCTCCATGTGCGGGCGGATATTCTGTTGTCAGGATCCAGTACTTCAATCTTTATATTTTTTAACATTGTCACTGAATAAGGATCGAAAACTCCTTTTGCCCATTATTACTTTTACAATATGTCCGAATTGTTTATACCAGATTGGCAAAATTTCATATTCATAATGATACCAATCAAGCGCTTTTGACAAATCTTTCTTTTGTATTTCGAGATAAATACGGAGATTATCTTCATTTATGTTTTGCTGAGAGAGCTTGTGACCGAAATGTTGAATTTTCATTTGCAGATAATAAATCTCAGTTGCAATTTTGTAGTTTACTGTTTTACTTGCTAAAAGTTCCTGGTTCAAAATAGTTTCATATTGGACTAACTTATTACTTATCGTATCTCCAAAGATTACAAAATGTGGAGGGAAGAAATTGCGACTTTTCAAATAATCATTTATCGGGTTTTCGAGAATTGAATTAAGGTTGAAATTACGGCCATCAATATAATAAAAACATGCGTGCTGACTATCTGTATTGTTGATGGGTTGAACAATGATAACATCTGCGAAGCCCTGTAAAAGACATTTTTCTTTCAGCTTTTTCAGCATTTCGTTAAAATGAATATTTACTGTGGCTGTAGTAAAAATTACAGGCGCTTTGTTAACAATATAAAATGAAGGCTGAAAAAATAAAGTAATGATAGAATTCAACACAGTATCAGTATTCATTTCAGATATACTGTTGTCTGAAAGAAGAATTGTAAATCCGTTTGGATCAATAATTTCCTGAACATGCTGATACATGCCGGGCATGGAATCTTCGTCATACAGAAATTCAACGCAAAGACCCGGTCGAACGGGCAGTTTGTTTAATTCCTGGTAGTCTTTTAGATCTGCAACAATCCATTTTGAGAATAGCATGTCAAATACCTTTTATTGAATAGTTCTGAGCACTTGCAATCCAGCACATCAGCCTTTCCCATGTATGTGTATAACTGCCTTCAAAATGATCCATGATGTTTCCTTTTTCCAATGTCTCCCTGCAGTTTAAAGCAGGTATTCGCTGAAAAAAAGATTTGACAATCGATGTTCTTATCCAGAACATCGTTCCGCCAATGAAAGAATAGCTTATTGGCCTTATGTTATATCGTTCTAAAAGCTCTTTTATATTTTTATTATTTGTTGATGCGAACTGATGAGTATCCTCATTGTATTCATTCATTAAAAACGAGGCGGACCCAATAACGCCTACACGTTTATCTTTTTCAAAATCGTGTATGATACCGGCCACCAGGTTTGGGCTGATGATGTTGAATAGTGTTTTTCGCCAGTTTTCTCCCTTTATTGCCTGTGGACTTAATTTATCATGGAGCATTATGATATAATCTGACTGTATTCTCAGATGCAGAAACATGTCTATTAACGCAAGTTTACCACCGATATCTTTTCCTTTGTTGGGTGTAATAATAATAACTGCTTCTGAGAAATCTTTCCTTATTACAGAAGCTAAATGATTTGCATCGCTGTTTATGTTGCACAGGTTAATTAAAACGCGTGGCTGATATTTACGCAATGGCAGCAATTGTTCAAGAAGAATTTTTCTCCATGAATCAGGGTAATAAATATGTACAAGAATTGCTATCATGTTTTTAATTTACGGAATAAAGACCGCATTTTATTGGCCAACCCCTGCATTGCTACTGTTGCTTTAATTTCGCTACAAAATCTTTTATATTGTGCTTAAAACTGCCAGTAAAAGCGGTAACAGGGTTGTCGTAAATTCTGTGAAGATCACTTCTCATATGAAAGTTTTTGAGTTTAAGATCTTCCATTTCCAAAGTCAGGTGCTGGAAAAAAGTGAGCGGATAATAATATCCACCATTAGCAGAGGCTTTTGTTTCGCGTGCATTTTCTTCGTCGGCAAACTGTTTCATTAATGCGTCGTCCTTCAATACCGATTTATTTGGCTTGCCGATAAAATAATCAAACATAGAGCTGGCTGGAAATTTTTCCGTGTAGGTAACATCTCTAATTAAAATATGTCTTATCCATCTTTCCTGCAGTTCCGGAATTGCCTGCTGCATTTGTTTATTGAAAGTAAGTATAGGGTAGGCCAGGGCGCCGCCCGCGCGTTTGTGTTCCTCCATTTCAAAATACCTGTTTGTATATTCAATGATTAACTCAGAATGAATGGCTTCTGTTGGATCGGTAGCCAGCATGGTAGGCAAATGAGGGAATGTCAGTTCCTGGCGCAATTCTGCGGGAAGGCTTTCATTCAAACTGTATATTTCGCTCCATTGCTCATACGGATATTGATTACGGTGCGCTCCAACATAATCAAAATTGATAAAATAGCCATCGTCTGTCATTACTTCATTAATTGCCTTCAGTACTTTGTTCAGGTATGCAATGTGGTGACAGCCGGCATGATTTACCACCAGGTCAAAACCAGTTTCAGGAAAAGTGCCGGCATTGATATCGAGCTGGTAATATCTAATCGGTAAATCCAACGCTGTTGCTTCTTTTTGCGCTTCATCAATCAGAGGTTGCAGGTAATCTACACCTATTGCTTCTTCGAAAAGTCCGGCCTGGTATATCTCTCTTTCTACCCATCCATTTCCGCAGTTTACAAAAAGCGCTTTCTTAAATTTTTTGCCTTCATGTGTTTTTATGAAATGCTGATACCACTTCATGACTGGTGAACTACTGATCCGTTTATTGATATGCTTTCGCACCAATTCGTAGTCGTTCCAATAGTGACCGTGATAGTAAACATTTGAATTATCAACAACGCTGAAAGATTTGTCTTCCATAATCCAGGTGATTTTTAAATTGTTTAGAACTACTGCTACATCTCAATTCCAACTTTTTCGAATGTGGTTATAACACTTTCTTCAAAATGCTCATAACTGAAATCCCCTGCCCTTTGTACAGCAGCAGCTGAAAATTTCTTTCGTAAATCTTCATCATACATCAGGCGGTAGGTTTTGCTAATCAGTTCATCTCCGGTATTCCAAAGAAATCCGTCTACATTATCTTTAACAACTTCCAATTGGCCGGCAACACCAATTACAACCGGAACACAACCCGAAGACATAGCTTCAATAGTAGTAAAGCCGAGATGCTCAAAATTTTCCGGTGCATTTTGTTCATCCTCATACAAGCCAGCGGCATGCCAGAAAATCTGTGATTCTGCATACAATTCTCTCAGTAAATCAAACTTAATGTCAGGGTGAATTTCTATAGGGTAACCTTCACTTGAACGATAACAACTTTCAATATATTTTTGATTACGTTCTTCTTTGTGGGTACCTCCGCAAATATGGAAAGTATAAGTTCTTGCAAGAGGATAAGTATCATACAGCTGCTTAAAAAACTTAATCATCTCCAATTGTTTTTTACTGTGGTCGCCTGTAAAAAACCTGCCTACTGAAATAATATATTTCTTTTTTTCAGCCTTGGCGTAAAGCGGGTTTATAGTACTGCTGGTAGGATAGATAATAACCGGTTTTATTTCCGTACCGTATAGTTTATTAATCCAACCCGACGTGTATTTTGAATTGCTGATGATCAGAATATTCTTTTTTAAGAAGGATTCGTACTCAAGTTGCTCTTCAAGGCACCTGCTTTTAACATACAGGCGTGTGATATAGTTTTTTATGCCCCTTACGGCCCATAATTTTAATATGAGTTTAGTGAGTAGTGAAAAGCTGTCTATCCACACGCGTGTGATAAATATGCCTAAGTCGCGCTTGTCTGTATTTCCAGGTTCAATATCAGCAGGTTTAAAAGTATTAAAGGCTATGTCAACTTTAGCAGGCGCTGCCTGGCTGGCATTGAAGTAAACATAGGATTTATTAATTCCAAAATCCAGCTTACTGCCGATACTAACCGTGCTGAAAATTTCTGCAGCATTACCTTTTTTTAAGTTTTTATAAAAAATTTTAACCCTGTCAAAAGGCGCGTTAATATCCAGTGTTGATTTTTTTAAAGACCATCTCCCGTATCCTTCAATCAGGTGTTCCGGATAACTAAAGTTTCGGAATTTAATTGTATGATCATATTCATCAAAAAGAAATTTCCCAATTTTATGTTTTATCCTTTCCCTTTTTGATACAGGTCTCGGGTAAATAAACTTCGGAAAAAAAACGAGTGTAATGTTGGGAAGCCCTTCAATATATAATTGTGAAAAATGAGTAGCGTTTATAAAAAGATCTGCTTGCATCAATTTAACCAGGTCTTTTACTTTATCATTTATGCTCTCATCGGTGATCGTATCGATGAAGTTCACCTTTGATAAATCCAAATTCAATTTCCTGCTAATATCTGTTTTGTCGAATGTGCCGCAGTGAATCAGCGACACATCGTGTTTCCTAAGGAGAATTTCCATTATCACACCAATATGTCTTTCCCCGCCTCCCATTGTAAGAAAATACTGATCGAAAATGCAAATTTTCATTTAGGCAGAAATTTGGGTTTAAATTTTACAATGCCAATCAATGCGTCCTTTAAAATGACAAGGTTCAATTTAAGCCGGGCCCTATGGTCTGGATTTTTAAACCTTGATTTTGCAAATAGCTTACCATACGTATATGTTTCTTTTGATCGTTCAAAAAAAGCAGCAGCAAACGCGCGCATTCCGAATGTTTTTGCTGAAAAAATTATTTTATTTCTGAAAGCATAATAAGTAAAGAATGGCGACCATTCCTTACTTGTTCCTGTATGATAGTGTTTAATAACGGCTTTGGGATGGTACAAAATTTTAAACCCTTTTTTCTGCATGCGCATGCTTAAATCAGAATCTTCATAGTAGCTGAAAAGTCCGTCCATAAATAAACCTGTCGCCATCAACGCTTTTCTGTTCAGAATACATGCACCGCCGCAGAACAGCGATACTTCACGCGGGGTATCGTACTGGCCTTTGTCTATTTCCCCAAACCCAATTTCGTATGTGTTGTCATCTTTAACGGCGCCGCCGGCGTTTTGAACAATATAATGTGCACTGGCTTCAATTATGGACGCGGGAATTGTAAGTTCGTAACAGAGTTTGTTTGGCTGAAGCTCTATATTTGCGATCATTGCATCACCAATCATAATTTTTAATGACTGATCTTTTATAGCAGCATTATTTGCAACAAATAATCGTAGCATGTAGTCCGTTGAATTTGTAGCGGCGGCGAAAGGAAGTTCGATAGTGAAATTATCAGATGTCCATTTAAAAGGATAAATTTCATCTTCTTCCTGCTGAAAGAAGCCTTTTTTGTAAAATTTCTTTGGATAAAAAGATCCTGCAAAACCTGTGTTCAGGTAAAATCTAACGCCCAATAATCTGTCATACTTTTTTAACGCAGAAGTAATTCCTGAAACGGTAACAAATTTTTGATAGAAAACCATCTTCGGAGCAACCGCGCCGATCTTATCGCCGGTCTGAGCTGTCATAAGTAATTCTTCGAGCCAGTTATTCTCTGGTATTGTATCATCGTTTGCCAGGACCGCATATTCATAGTCAGGGTTTTTAAATGCAGTATTGATAGCATAATTATTATTTCCTGCAAAGCCCATGTTTTTTTGCAGCCGGAGATGATAACAAGGGAAGCTTAGCGAATCAATAAAAGAATCTTCAAGGAAATAGTGACAACCCGGGGTAGCGTAAACATAGCAATCAAAATCTCTGCATGTCTGGTTGTTCAATGCAAGAAGCAGAACTTTTACAAATTCCGGATCTTTTGCATAGCCAGTGATCAATGCCAGTTTTTGCGCCATAATTTCAGCAATTAAATAAAATAGAAAATATTTAAGCGATGTAACGGAAAAGATATTTTCCGGATACAATAGGATATTTCCGGATGTTAAGTCAGGTAATCCAGGACGGATAGTAATTCTATAAAATATTTTTGCACTAATGTTTTCTCAACAACTTTTCCCTAATCGTTCCCAAAAAACTTCTTTTTTCATAGGTAAGTTTATACCATTCAATATCATTCTGCAATTTACTCAGTTCACCGAGTAATTTATTTATCAGCTGACTATTTCCCTCGGCCTGCCGTTGCGCTTTCTCCAGTGATTCTTTCAGCAGGTTTATTTCGCGATCTTTTTTTTCCGCTTCAATTGTTAGATCACAAATGTTTTTTTCCAGGTAATGTTTGATCTGATTCAAACCGTCCTTTAGCTCTTTATTGTGGTTAACGACACCATTCAAATTTTCTACCATGGCCTTTTCATTTAATTGGATAAAGTAATTCAGTGGTAAAGTAGGCTTGCTGGTAAAGGTTTTTATAGCGCCGGAATGTATCAACCAGGTTAAAATTCTTCTTGCAATGCGCGCCGGAATGCTGACCCATTATTTTAAGCATACTGGAATTATTCGAAAATTGCAGCAGCCTGAAAATTGCATCATTCTCATCCGAAAAAATGGCTCCGTTTAAACTATTGGTCAGATCTTTATTGCCAATACAATCCGTTAATAAAACAGGCATGTTCATAGCCAGGGCTTCCAGTACTGCAAATGGAAGTCCTTCATATTTTGACGTTGAAATATACACATCAGCAGATGCTACCAAATCATTTGCTTCGCTGGAAGGAAGCCATCCGGTAATATGTATGTTTTTGGCAGAAAGTAAACGCTGTGCTTCACCTCCGCCCACCCATAAAAATTCGAAACCAGGAAATTCTTCAAAAAAAGTGGCAATTCTGTTGAACAGTGCCGGATCTTTTTGATCTACAATCCGTCCACTGGTAACAACACGAAAAACATTATTTTTCTTGATCGTTTTTTTGTGCCGCATAATTTTTTTATACGGAATTCCATTATTGATAGTTATTGCTTTAATACCTTCCTGCTGATATGCTTTTTGTTCAGAAGGAGAACAGCAAACAACCTGGCCGCCAAAAAGGGATGCCAGCTTTTCCAATTTTCTGTACATGACATTTGTAAGCGCATTGCTGCCAGCCATAAATGGCGCTCCGTTTGGCGTGTAAATAACAAGATGCTGAATGCCCAACAACCGGCAAACCATTCTGCCAATAAATCCTCCTTTTGAGCAATGCAAGTGCACAACATCAAGAAGTTTTTTAGTTTTTAAGCGCTTTAAAATTTTATACAATTCTATAAATGCCGGTATATCTTTTTGAAAACTTAAACTTCTGCGGGCAGAAACCCAGCGAATAAAACGCACGTTGGTAAAAGAAAATTGTTTCTTTACAACGGATAGGGGAGTAATGTGTTCACGCTGGCCATGGACAATAATATGGATGTCATCAGGCAAGTTTTCTACCAGCGATGTAAGAAAGGTAACAATACCACCTGCCAATGGTTCTACAACATGTACAATCTTCATAGGATTTCGTTTTGTGCCTTTATATAAACGCCAGGCTTATGACCATATATTTTTTTCTTAATTCTGTAAATAAAATTGTAAGGCAATGCTATTAATAATGCCAGTTTAATAGTTCCTGCTGCTACCCACAATTTATTTTTACCATAATCCCAAATTACTCTTAGACGACTTTTTAATTGTTCCTCCCTGTTTAGAAACGAAATTCCGTTTTTGTTAATTTCACAGGTAACTAAAAAATCGTCAATGATCGCAGTTCTTTTTTTTGAGAGTATATCATAAAACAGGCCATAATCTTCCGCGTGCGGATATTTCTCAGGGTATCTGTACGTATTAACAGATGCTGCACGCCACATAACAGTTGGGTGAACAAAAACGTTTCTGAAATACATACTTCGCTCAATTATCTTGTGCTCTGTAGGTGTTATATATTCATAGGCAGAGCCGGTATTCATGTCTTTAAAATAGCACCAGGTACCCAGTAAATCTGTTGCGGGATTGTTTTCGAGAAAATTAACCTGGCGGTAAAACCTTGTAGCACTGCAGATGTCACCGCAATCAAGTCTTGCAATAAAACGCGCTGAATAATTTGTGTAAATAAAATCTAACCCGGTATTTAATGCTTTACTAATTCCGGCATTCTGTCTCAAGCGGACTATCTGGATGTTAACGCGTAGGTTAACATAATGGTATAGCGCAGTTCTTGTGACAGCTTCTGTACTTCCATCGTCTACTACCAATATAAGAAAGCGCTCCGTATCATAAACAATACTGTTAATAGAATTAATAAGCCCTGTTATGTTATTATAACAAGGAATCAAGATACAAACATCCACCATTGAACGCTGCACAGTTGCCATATCTTAGCCCCAGGGTAATTTTTTTCAATTTGTGTAACAAAATCCGCATTGTAAACTTTACAACGTTGAGGTTAAGACGTAATAAAATTATTTTTTCAACAATATTTCAATAAACACAAAAAAATGTGCCAAATAACAAAATTGAGAATGAGAATTGCTATTATTTAACCGCGGCTTTTTATTTAGGGGCGATACTTACTATAATTAATTCTATGGATTTAATATCTGCAGTAGTCATTACATATAATGAAGAAGAACATATCGGACGTTGCCTTGATTCTTTACGACAGGTGGCAGATGAAATTATTGTCCTTGATTCATTTTCTACCGACAAGACGGTTGAGATTGCAAAAAGCAAGGGGGCAATCGTTAAACAGAGAAAATTTTCAGGATACATTCAGCAAAAAAATGCGGCCATTGTGTTCTGTTCTCATGATTATATTTTAAGCCTCGATGCTGACGAAGCCCTTGATAAAGTACTTGTTAGTGCGATTCTGGCAGAAAAAAATAACTTTTCTGCAGGTGCATATTGTATGAGCCGCTGTACTAATTATTGTGGAAAGTATGTACGGTATGGCACATGGTATCCGGACAGAAAAATTCGCTTGTTTAACAGACATATAGCCAGTTGGGGAGGTGATGATCCGCATGAAAAGATTGAACTGAAGAAGAATATCCAGGTTCCACGATTGAAAGGTGATATCCTTCATTATTCATTTGATACAATAGCGGCGCATATAAAAAAGTGCGACAAATACAGTTCTTTATCTGCAGAGGCCATGTATGCGCGCGGCGTTAAAAGCAAATGGATTAAAATATTATTAAATCCTTTATGGGCTTTTTTTTATGCTTATTTTATGCGACTCGGTTTCTTAGATGGTTTTTATGGATTCGTTATAGCCATGAATTCAGCACACGCAACATTTTTGAAATATGCTAAACTTTATCAGTTGCAGCAGAACATTCAAGTTGTAAAAAACAAGACCAATGTACATGCGGGTAGTAATGTATACAGCAAAAAAATGGAGAAAGATTTTCACCACAAACACCAGGGTGTTTAATATTTTGTAATTATTTTAATTGAATGTTAATGACAGCAGAAAAAGATTTTGAAATTTGTTACCATGACCAGGTTGTTACGATACATGCCGGTGATAATTACCGTCTCACTTTCCCTGATGGCCGTTGGGTGCTGATACACTGCTATCCCGATGACACTCAAACTACGTCCGTTGACAATGCTAATATTAGTTACAGTCTTGCATCCGTTTGGGTAATAGAAGACAAAGCACCGGGGGCCGGCTTTTTAACTACTGAAGAGATACAGGTAGTAGGCGAACTAATAAAACGAAAAGAAGCTGAATTAAACAAGCTTAGCGGAACAGCCTGATTTGAGTTTGTGTGTCGGAAATTTATGACTATTGTCATCCAGTAGACGGTAATGCTGCTTTTAATTTAATAATCCATTTCCAGCCTTGTACAAGTTATCATTTACTACAATAAAATTAGCAAACACAGGTTAACGCTCATTGAACAAATAAAAATACCAGTAACAAATTGTTTACTCATTGCGCGGTTATAATTAAACGAATCTGTGTATATTTAGGGTTGCCAAAATTTCCCGATGCACCCCGCACCAAATCATATACTGGTAGTTGATGATAATGAAGAAATTCTCGAAAGCATAAGTGTTATGCTGGCCCGTAAATCTTTTAAAGTTTCAGTAAAGAACAGAATAGAAAATTTTGAGCAAGAGGTACGAAACCTGCTGCCTGATCTTATTTTGCTCGACAAGAATTTGGGTTGGGCGGATGGTTGTGATCTTTGTAAATCACTAAAATCAAATGCTGATTTGGTTGGTATCCCGGTAATCATGTTTTCTGCGTATTACAAAAAAAAAGAAGAATGCATGGAAGCAGGTGCAAACAATTTTTTAGAAAAGCCATTTGAAATGAAAGCACTTCTCGAAATGATTGCTTCATTCGCCTGCTGAACACTCGCTCCTCTTTGTAGAAATACTTCCTCAAATTAAGTTACAGTGAAGTCCTTATTTTCCAATCGCTACACTCAAAAGTGCACAATAGCTTGTAAAATATATTTTTATCTGCCCTTGCATACCCACGATCAAATGCTGCAGTAAATGCAAAGGGTTTAGATATTCTAAATGATAAACCTAACAAACAATTAAGCATGATTTTGATTTTTGTCTGGATGTAAATCTCACCGCGAAGCCGGCCGGTTACAGCTTATTGCATTATAATTTGAATCTTTATTAAAGGGAATTGCCAAACGTTCAATGACCTTTTTTTTATGCGTGCAGGTATTCACGTTAGATTTGCCGAAGCACTTGCGGCTACATTTTAATATAAAATTAATTAGCACAATCAATTAGCAAAAATAAATTATTTATGCAACAGGTAAGGGGCCAGGTATTGCTTCGGGGAAATTGGATCATTTATTTGATGGTTACTTTCGCGCTGACTATTCAGGCGTACAATATTCGGGCCTGGCCCCGTACTTTATATTAGTTCTGAAATAATAAAAAAACGCTGAGGAGCTGTTGGCGTATACAGTAAATTAAGTAAAGGAAGTAGATTCCGCCCGGTTCAGTATTCCCGTATAAACGCATAGCCGGACTAAAAAGGATCCGCACAATTTTCTTTTTTTAAATGCACGGAATGTTGTTCCTGACAATTCTGTAAATAATTATATCCTCTCAGCTTTTTAATGGCAATATTTTTGCGACCATTAATTAATTATCGCTTGTCATTCAATCATAATATAGGCATGTATGAAAGAAAAAAAAATTTACTTGCTCGAGGATGATGAGGATATCAGGGAACTAATGAAATACCTGCTGACACGCAGCGGCTACCAGGTATTTTCATTTAGTAAAGCGCGGGATTTTTATGAAAAACTTACAAAAGAATTGCCCGACTTATTTATACTCGATGTAAGTCTGCCAGATGGTAATGGTCTTGATATTTCACAAACATTATTATCAGGTAAAAATACTGAAAGAATACCGGTACTGTTAATGTCTGCAAATCTTCATAACCAGGAAAAAGCAATTGACTCGGGTATAAATGATTTTATAAGTAAGCCGTTTGATATTGATGACTTACTGAAAAAGGTTAAGTCGCTGATAACGGTCTGAAATAAGCAGGGTATCGAAAAAAGAGTTTAAACTTACGGGCTTACACTCTTTTTTATTTGACATTATTAAATGCTAATACCTGCCTGTTGTTTTTAATTCCGTTATTTTTTTACCTTTTTTTTATTTTCTTTTTTTGCAGACGCGTTATTCATCTGGCTGCTATTGTCCGTAGTACCTTCTTTAAATGCCTGTTTTTTATTATCAGCTTTATTTGCAGCGCGCTTCAATTCGTCGCTGTTGCTGTTGCTCATGTTCAGTTTTTAAATAATTTTTTCGGCTGATTCTTTTAATGCTGACAATAAAATGATGGTATCTTTTTCAGCAATAAGTGTTTGCTGAGATTCAGGATGCAGTACCAGTATTTGTTTTTTCTTTACTTTCAACGCATCATTCTCTGTCTTTACACTTATTTCACCTTCAATTACCTGTAAAATAAGTAAGCCTTCCAGTTGCAAATCTTTTATCTCTGCACCTTTGTGAAAAGCGCTTAGTACCATGGTGAGCCCGGGTGTTTTAAAAACAGTAATCCCATTGCGATCATTTTTTTTCCATGCAGATTCATCTTTTAGCTGATCGATATAATCTTCTATATTTACTAACACGGCAGGCGCATCAATCAGCCTTGTGCCTACTGGCCTGTTGCGCGTTGCGTCGTTTATTTTTACAGACATAAAAATTGATTTAATAAATGTAATAACTAGTGCCAGCTAAAAAAAGGATGTATAGATGTGGCAAGGCTTCAATTCACCTTACAATGGGTCGTTTTTTTTTGGTTTTATATAGCATGTATTAAATTGATCCTGCGGCGGATTTAATTTAGCGCTTTTTTTTCTTTTATCATGCGGTACATGTGCTGTCTTCATTTCAATAACTTTAACCCCATCATCCCTTACTACTGATAATGTGGATTTCCCGGGTTTTTTTTCAATTAGCATAGATAATCGCAATTTGGAGTATAGCTTAATACGTAAAAAAATATGCCGTTTTTTTATAGCGATAAAAAGTACAGCGCTGGGGAGACATTTCTACAGAAAAGATACTGGAATTCATCGGTTACCAAAGACCCCGAATAACTGTGGAAAAAATGTATACAGAAGATGTGAAATTTTACCGGGTTAAACCGATCGCGCCCAAATAAAATGACTGGCAAACCGAATAACTTTTTATTTTCTTTTTTTCTTCGCTGAAGATTCGCGTATGAATAATTCTGCGGGCAGCATCCTGGTTTCAAATTCGATGACGGGCCTTTTACTTTCAATAGTTTTTATCAATAAATCGGCAGCCAGTTCACCCATGTTAAATGCTGGTTGTCGTACTACAGACAGTGAAGGGGACAGTAGCTCAGTCAGATCAATATTACTGAAACCAACAATACCGAGATCGTCGGGAATGATAATATTCTTTGCCCTGCAATAGCGCATACAGTTTGTCGTTAGTTTATCTGCGGAAGCAAATATAGCATCAGGTTTATCTTTTCGGTTCATCAGGGTATTCATAGCATTGTCCACTTCTTCATAAATCATACCTCCATGCAGGCAATGCTGGATGTAATTTTCATTCAATTCCATTTTTGCATCTTCCAGCGCCTTTTTGTAACCAGCAGTCCTTTCTTTTGTGATAGAGAGGTACTCTGAATTGGCAAGATGACCGATACGTGTGTACCCGTTTTTAATTAAATGAGTAGTGGCTTCATATGCGCCTTTAAAATTATCTGCCGTTACTTTATGGGTGTCAATTGATGCTACTACCCGGTCTACAAAAACGATCGGTAATCCACGTTCATATAAGTCTGTAATATGGCTAAAATCTTTTGTTTCAGTAGACACAGAGATTAAAAACCCATCTACTGATCTTGAGGAGAGAAAATCCATGTTGATCAGTTCGCGTTCATAACTTTCATGGCTTTGAGATATGATTACATTGTATCCTTTACTGTACGCGCTGGACTCAATACCATTAATTATTTGGGAAAAAAAACTATTGGCTATTTCACTTACAATTACACCAATGGAACGGCTTCTTCTTTCCTTCAGGCTAAGGGCAATCGGGTTGGGGCGATAATTAATTTGTTTGGCATATTCAAGTACCATCAATTTTGTTTCAGGGCTGATTTCGTAGCTGTCACGCAGGGCCCGACTAACGGTAGAAGTAGACAAGCCAAGCGTTTTGGCGATGTCTTTAATGGTAACTGCTTCAAATTTCATACAATCGTTGTTTTCTGGACATGCCTGATGTTTCGTTGCTTATTGGCCTCTATCGGTTAAAGGACATTTTTATCAAAATATTCCTTTTATATGGCCTGCCGCGGAGTTACTTTGCTAATGTTCCTGTAAAAAGCCCGTGGTTTTTCAAAAATAATAAAAATAGACAACGTTACCGGGAACGTTTGCGTAAAAAAAACAAGATGCCGTCTTGCTGATTATTATGGTTTTTGACGGAAAAGGACGGATATTTATTTTTTGAAACAGCTCATGAAACGATTGCTATTCAATATTGTACTGTTAAATATAGTTATCCTCCTGCCGCAATCGCCACTTTGCGCACAGACGCCCGTGATAAAAACTGTCCATTTTAAAAAAGATACTTTTAACATTACTGCTTATGGTGCATTGCCCGATGGTATGACACTTTGTTCAAAAGCTATTAATGCAGCCATTCAAGCGTGTAACCGAGGTGGGGGAGGTATTGTAACGATACCCGGTGGATTGTGGCTCACCGGACCAATTATCTTGAAAAGTAATGTAAATCTTCACCTGGCAGACAATGCGTTGTTGCAGTTTACAACTGATTTTAACGAATATTCACTCGTAGCGGGCAACTGGGAAGGAGTACCTGCTGTTCGCAACCAGTCCCCTTTATCGGCCATCAACGCGGAAAATATTGCCATCACCGGGCATGGCATTATTGATGGGGGCGGCGATGCCTGGCGCGCTGTTAAAAAAGATAAGCTTACAGAATCGCAATGGAAACATCTTACAGAATCGGGTGGCCTGGTAGGGGAGGATAAAAAAACATGGTACCCTTCAGAGAAATCTTTTAAAGGTTTTCAAACAAAAGATCCCGGCGTATTAAAAGACGGTAAAAATGTTAACGATTTTAGTGACATTAAGGATTACCTGCGGCCAAACCTGCTGGTACTGAATAATTGTAAGAGAATATTGCTGGAAGGCGTAACCTTTCAAAATTCGCCGGCATGGTGCCTGCATCCATTAATGTGCGAAGATCTTACCGTGAGAAAAGTATATGCTAAAAATCCCTGGTATGCACAAAACGGTGATGGCATCGATATAGAATCATGTAAAAATGTGTTGCTGGAAGACAATACATTTGATGTGGGGGATGATGGCATTTGCATAAAATCGGGCCGCGATGCGGAAGGACGGAAAAGGGCGGTGCCAACGGAGAATGTTATCATCCGCAGGTGTATTGTTTATCATGCACATGGAGGATTTGTTATTGGAAGTGAAATGAGTGGCGGTGCAAAAAATATTTTTGTATCCAATTGCACTTTCATAGGAACAGATGTGGGATTGCGTTTTAAAACTACCCGCGGACGCGGGGGTGTTGTAGAGAAAATTTTTATCAGTAATATCAATATGGAGAATATTGCCGGCGAAGCTATTTTATTTGATATGTATTATATGGCGAAAGATCCGGTGCCGTTGGCCGGTGAAAAAAGAGAACTGCCAAAAACTGAGTTTAAGCCAGTTGATGAAACCACGCCGGTATTTAAAGACTTTCACATCAGCAACGTTGTTTGCACTGGTGCAGAAAAAGCGGTATTCATCCGCGGGCTGCCCGAAATGAACGTAACAGACATTGTATTGGATAATATGATATTTCAATGCAAAAAAGGTTTTGACATCCAGGAAGCATCCCGTATTCAATTTAAAAACATCAAAGTTGTTTCTGCGGATACAAACCCCGTACTTGAGATTGTACAAAGCAATCATATTTCATTTGATAAAATAACGTACAAAGCCGGCGCAGCACTGTTATTCAGGCTGAGCGGGGATCGCATTAAAAAGATTGACATTAATAATACGGATATGTCTGGCGCAAAACAAAAATGGGTAACTGATTTGGGCGCAGATGAGAAGGAAATAGGAGGCAAGTGGTAAATGGTAAGCGGCGGGTGGTGAGTGCGGAAAACAATCTCTGAAAGAGCGGAATACGTCACCGTCGGGTAAAGCCCGGTGCAACAAAAAATTAAAAAAGTGCAATGAAAAAAATATTCTCCCTGTTACTGCTTTTTATTTCAACGTTCAGCATCGCGCAGCAAAACCTTAGTGAGCGTATGGCCGCCACCGTTATGAATACGTATAAAGATTCGTTTTCTTTAAATGGTAATGCAGCACGCTGGTCGTACGATATGGGCGTTATATTAAAAGGTTTTGAAGGCATCTGGCAACATACCGGTAATGCACAATATTATAATTACATCCAGAAAATGATGGATGTATTCATTGAGAATGATGGAAGTATCCGGGATTATAAACAAGCCGATTATAATATTGATAATATCAATAATGGCAAGCTTGCGTTGTTGTTGTACCGGGTAACTGGAAAGGATAAATATTTGAAAGCTGCCACTTTGCTGCGGGATCAGTTGCGCAGCCAGCCTCGTACAAAAGAAGGTGGGTTCTGGCATAAGAAAATATACCCATACCAGATGTGGCTGGATGGTCTGTACATGGCTGAGCCATTTTATGCGGAATATGCAAATCTGGCGCATGAAGACACCGCCTTTAATGATATTGCCAACCAATTTATATGGATGGAAAAACATGTACGCGATACAAAAACAGGTTTGCTGTATCATGCATGGGATGAAAGCAAAGAACAACAATGGGCTAATAAGGAAACAGGTCGCTCTCCCCATGTTTGGGCACGCGCCATGGGCTGGTATGCAGTAGCATTAACGGATGTGCTGGATTGGTTCCCAAAAAATCATCCCAAAAGAAAAGAATTAATTGCGATACTAAACAGGCTGGCAAATGCTATTGAAAAGGTACAGGATCCATCCACAGGCCTCTGGTACGATATCATGGATGAGCCCAAAGCAAAAGGCAATTATTTTGAGGCATCCGCATCGTGTATGTTTGTTGATGCTGTTGCAAAAGGTGTTCGGCTTGGCTACTTACCAGTAACGAAAATTACTATTGCAAAAAAGGGATACAATGGTATTGTGCAGAAATTTATTAAAGAAGAAAATGGTCAAACAAATTTATATGGTACCGTAAAAGTCTCGGGCCTGGGTGGTAGTCCTTACCGGGATGGAAGTTTTGAATATTATATGCGTGAACCTGTAATTGTAAATGATCCTAAAGGTGAGGGCGCTTTTATATTGGCCAGTAATGAAATGGAAATGCTTCCCACACAAAGTACCGGCAAAGGGAAAAAAGTAGTGCTCGATTATTACTTCAACAACGAGTATAAGAAAGATGCATTTGGCCAGATGGAACGCTTTCATTACACGTGGGAAGACTATGCTAACAGCGGCTTTTCTATTTTTGGCAGCATCTTCAGGCAAGATGGTGCGGTAACAGAAAAATTGGAAACAGCTCCAACTGCTGCATCTTTAAAAAATGCAGCAGTGTACATTATAGTAGATCCTGATACGGATAAAGAAACGGCCAAACCTAATTACATGCAGCCACAGGATGCGCAGGTAATTTATGACTGGGTGAAAGCTGGCGGTGTTTTATTGTTAATGACCAATGATTCTGGTAATGCAGAGTTTAGTCATTTTAACCTGTTACCGGAAAAATTTGGTATACACTTTAATGAAAATAGTATTAATCATGTAACGGGAAACCAGTTTGAAATGGGTGCCTTGTATATGCAACCAGGCGAAACAATATTTAAAACAGCTAAAAAAGTGTACATCAAAGAACTGGCTACTATTAAAGTAAAAGCTCCGGCAAAAGCGGAGTATAAAAATACTGCTGGTGATATTATTATTGCTGTTGCAAAAGTTGGTAAAGGAACCGTGTTTGCGGTTGGCGATCCATGGTTTTACAATGAATATGCAGATGGCAGAAAATTGCCAGCTGAATTTAATAATTACCAGGCTGCAACAGATTTGGTTAAGTGGCTATTGCAGCAAACAACAGAAGCAAAAAAATAGATTGTGCGGCGGTCTTTATGGTAAAAATGGCCAATGAAGATATTTATCTTACTGCCAGCGGTAATATTCTTTCTTTGGGAATAAGAATTTATTATTTTAACTGTCACAAGGATGGCACCGTATTAGCATTTAACAACAAATGGAACCGGCTGAATAAATAGTATAATATGATTTTATCGAAACAAAATGTAGCTGCAATAAAAAAAATTGAAGGACTTGATATTCCGGATGAAAAATTATTTTCTCTTCCCGAGAAAGTATTGCAATTTGGTACGGGCGTATTGTTGCGCGGCTTACCGGATTATTTTATCGATAAGGCAAATAAAAAAAATATTTTTAATGGCAGGATTGTCGTTATAAAATCTACCAGCCAGGGTGATACAGATGCTTTTGCAAAGCAGGGCAATATGTACACGCAATGCGTACGGGGTATTGAAAATGGAATGCGTGTTGATGAAGCTATCATTAATACGTCTGTAAGCCGCGTGTTAACTGCTTCGGGAGAATGGAATGAGATACTTGCCTGCGCCGCCAATCCGCAAATGCAGATCATTATATCAAACACAACAGAAGTAGGTATAGTATTGCAAAACAATGATAATGTATATGCCGGCCCGCCTGAATCTTTTCCCGGAAAACTGCTGGCATTCCTGTTGGAACGATATAAAAGGTTTAGTGGCAGCGCAGAAAGCGGCATGGTCATTATTCCTACAGAGCTGATTACTGAAAATGGTACAAAATTAAAAAATATTGTTGTTGAGCTGGCCAGGCAAAATAAGCTTGACAATGCTTTTATTGAGTGGGTGCAATCAGCGAATGATTTTTGTAATTCGCTGGTCGATAGAATTGTTCCGGGCAAATTACCGGGCGACGAAAAAGCTGCTACCGAAAGCAGGCTGGGCTATAAAGATGATTTAATGATTATGTCGGAAGTCTACCGGTTATGGGCAATCGAAACTTCAAGTGACCGGACAAAAGAAATTTTGTCTTTCAGTAAAACAGATGCAGGCCTTGTTCTGGCACCGGATATTGATAAATTCCGTGAGCTGAAACTCAGGTTACTGAATGGATCGCACACCTTCAGCTGCGGCCTTGCACTACTGATGGGTTTTAATACCGTAAAGCAGGCGATGGAAGATAGTTTATTTTTTAATTTTATCAGCAGCCTGATGCTGAAAGAAATAGTGCCGGCTATTGTAAATGAAAAAGTTTCGGAAGAAGAAGCGCGTCAATTTTCTGAAGCGGTACTTGACCGGTATAAAAACCCTTTTATTGAGCATCAGTGGCTCAGTATCTCCTTGCAGTATAGTTCAAAAATGAAAATGCGCAACGTACCTGTATTGTTACAGCACTACGGAAAAAAAGATGCAGTACCGCGCTGTATGGCAATGGGGTTTGCAGCATACCTCTTGTTTATGAAATCAGAAAAAAATAAAGAGCAGGTACTGACTGGTACTATACATGGTAAACAATATGTTATTAACGACGACAAAGCAGCAGAGATTCATCAGTTGTGGCATACCGCTAATACCGGTAACTTTGTACATAAAGTGCTAAACAATACAAGCCTCTGGGGCTGCAACCTGGATGAATTGCCGGGTTTAACTGCAGCCATTACAGAAGATATTGAATTTATTCAGAAACATGGTGTTGTTGAGACCCTGCAAAAATTCCTCGTTCAGAAAATAGTGTAAAGAATTAAGCAAGTATGAAAAGAAATGTTCTAAAAGTTCATCCGAAAGATAATGTACTGGTAGCATTGCAAAACCTTGCAAAAGGACAGGTGGTTAACTATGACGATTCAGCGTATACATTGAAAGACAGTATTGGGGCCAAACATAAATTTTTTATGAATGATATGCATGCCGGCGATGAAATAATTATGTATGGTGTACTGGTTGGTAAGGCACAGCATGATATACCAGCGGGCGGCTTAATGACAACTGAAAATACCAAACATGCGTCTGATCCATTTGAATACAAACCATTTCATTACGACTGGCATGCGCCCGATGTGTCCAGGTTTACAGGCAGAACATTCAATGGCTACAAAAGAAAAGATGGGCGTGTGGGTACGGCTAATTACTGGTTATTTATACCAACTGTTTTTTGTGAGAACCGTAACCTGGATGTAATACGCGAAGCGATGCACAATGAACTGGGCTATGCAGTTACACAAAAATATAAATCGTACACGCATCATCTTGCCGAAGCTTACAGGCATGGAGAAGATATAAGCAATATTGATTTGTCCTCATCAGAACTGAGCGCTAAGTCATCGCGGTTATTTAAAAATGTAGACGGCATAAAATTTTTAAATCACCAGGGAGGATGCGGTGGTACGCGGCAGGATGCAGGCGTACTGGGTAAATTATTAGCGGCCTACGCTGATCATCCAAACGTAGCAGGCGTAACGGTGCTGAGTTTAGGTTGCCAGAATTTGCAAACGCAGACCTTGCTGGATGAAATCAAACAACGTAATCCTTCTTTTGATAAACCGATGTATGTTTTTGAGCAGCAGCAATCGCAGAGTGAAGAACAATTGATAGGAGAGGCGATACGCAAAACATTTACGGGGCTAATCGAAATAAATAAAATGGAAAGAAGTCCGGCGCCATTGGATAAACTGGTAATTGGAGTAAAATGTGGTGGCAGTGATGGTTTCAGCGGTATCAGCGCTAACCCTGCTGTTGGGTATACATCTGATTTGGTAGTGGCATTGGGTGGAAAGATTCTGCTGGCAGAATTTCCTGAATTGTGCGGTGCAGAACAGCAATTGATTGATCGCACAAGAAATGCCGATGCTGCTAAAAAGTTTATTCAATTAATGACCGCATACAACAATGATGCACACCGGGTAGGGTCTGGCTTTCACATGAACCCTTCCCCCGGAAATAAAAAAGACGGATTGATTACGGATGCAATAAAAAGTACAGGTGCGGCAAAGAAAGGTGGTACGTCACCGGTAGAAGATGTGTTGGATTATACAGAGCCTGCAGTAAAGAGTGGTTTAAATTTAGTGTGTACACCCGGCAACGACGTAGAAGCGACCACCGGAAAAGCTGCCAGCGGTGCTACCTTAATTTTATTTACAACTGGTTTGGGGACACCTACGGGTAATCCTGTTTGTCCGACGATAAAAGTAGCCACCAACAACGCGCTTACAAAACGCATGGGTGATATTATTGACATTAATACGGGCCCAATTATTGAAGGCGATAAAACAATTGAGGAGATGGGCGAAGAGATACTTGAATATTGTATTAAAGCTGCAGGCGGAGA
>JBDUAY010000194.1:0-10220 GCA_040004415.1 Bacteroidota bacterium
CTTTATGTATATGTTTAAAGTAAAACAGGTATACATTAACCAGGCATTTTGAATTCAAGTTCCATTACCAGTACATTGCTATTATTATTGCTATTACATGCCAGCGCTTCCTGTGAACATGGTGCAGGCCCAAACAAAGTTTTAATCAATCGTAAAGACTCAGTTGTATCTCCGGCAGCTACCAGTATAAATTCTTCCACGCCAATCCAGGTTTATACATTGGAACCTGCAGCAGTCAAAGTATTTTTTAAACAATACCCGGCATTGCTATCTTTAAAAGCAGCGGTTGTTGCGATTTATCAAAAGCGAAAATATGCGTACTTCTGGTATAATGAGAACGGGCTTACCCCGCAGGCAAACAGTTTATACAACCACATTCGAGATATAAGGAGTGAAGGCTTGCAAGATAAAACACTGTATAAAACAGATTTTGCCTCGCTGATACAACAACGATCAAATGATACTACGGAGCTGATGCTAACCTGTCAATATTTATTTTACACGAAATATGTATGGATTGGATTAGATAAGAAAGAAAGAAAAAAAATAAAATGGTATTTGCCTGCAAATAAGCTGGTTCCCGAAAAATGGCTGGATTCTTTGGATAGCCATAAAAACTTATTTGATACACCGCCATTGTACAGGCAATATGATTTGCTGAAAACTTGTCTTAAAAAATACAATGATATATCCGCCAAAACCGGTCTGCCGCATATTACAGCAGATAGAAAAGTATATAAGAAAGGGGATTCATCGTCTGCTATTACTGCCATTCGCAAATGGCTGTTTGTAACAGGAGACATAAATTCAGATAGCCATTCTGCGTATTTTGATGAACAGCTGGAAGGCTCGGTAAAAAATTTTCAGCAACGCTTTGGGCTTGCCGGTAATGGTACAGTTGACGCAGCGTCTATACGCCAGATGAATATTCCTATTAGTGCCAGGATAAAGCAGATTAAAGTAAATATGGAGCGTAGCCGCTGGATTTCTGTTCCCGTGAGCAGCGAATACCTGGTGATCAATATTCCCGAATACAAATTGCACCTGTATGAAAATAATGAATTGGTTTGGAGTATGAATGTTGTAGCAGGTAAACCAGCACACAAAACGGTTATTTTCACAGGCGATATTAAGTATGCTGTTTTCAGTCCGTATTGGAATGTGCCTCCCGGCATTTTGCATAAAGAAGTGCTACCTGGTATCAATAAAGATAAAAATTATCTTTCAAGACATGATATGGAATGGAAGGATGGCAAGGTAAGGCAAAGGCCGGGCCCCGAAAATCCGCTGGGACTGGTAAAATTTCTATTCCCCAATAGCTATGATATTTATTTGCACGATACGCCAGCCAAATCTTTGTTCAGCGAAAACAGCAGGGGTTTTAGCCATGGGTGCATACGGCTGGAAGATGCCCGTAAGCTTGCAATTTATTTGCTGCGGAATGATCCAATTTGGACTACCGTAAAAATTGACAGTGCCATGCACGCGGGTAAGGAGCAGTTTGTTTCATTAAAAATACCTGAACCTGTTTTTATTGCCTATTTCACAGCATGGGTAGACAGGCAGGGCCATCTTAATTTCCGCCACGATACATATGGCAGAGACAAGCCGTTGGCTGCGTTAATCTTAAACAAATCTCCCCTGTAAGAATAGCAGTCGCTTTCGCTTTTAAATATGTGATATATGTAAATGGTTTCACGAAATGTGTAATGTTACCGGTTATATATATGCCACCTTTGAATAACAAAAGTTGATCACCAACTAAAATAAATAAAATGAAAACAAACGAACAATTACAAAAAGATGTGCAGGAAGCCATTAAATGGGAGCCATTATTAAACGCAGCCGAAATTGGCGTCATTGCTAAAGATGGCATTGTTACGCTAACGGGCACTGTTGATACGTATGGAAAGAAATCGGAAGCCGAAGATGCAGCTAAAAATGTCTCTGGCGTAAAAGCAGTGGTAGAAAAAATTGAAATTAAGTCAGCAACCAGTTTTAATAAAACGGATGCTGACATTGCAAAGGAGATTATTTCTGCGTTTAAATGGAACTGGCAGGTGCCCGAAGATAAAGTTAAAGTGAGGGTAGAACACGGGTGGGTGAATCTTGAAGGGGTGCTTGAATATAATTATCAGCGTGAGGCCGCAAAAAATGCCGTGATAAGATTAATAGGTGTAACGGGTGTGTCAAATGATATTACTATAAAGTCTGACGTGGATGATACGGTTGAAAAAACCGCCATCGAGCGGGCCCTGGGGCGCAACTGGTCAATTAAAGGAGAAGATATTACCGTAAAAGTTAAAGGCCATAATGTTACGCTTTCTGGCACTGTTGGATCCATATATCAACGGGATGAAGCGGGCCGTATTGCTTCAAGTGATCGGGCTGTATGGTCTATCGACAATGAATTGGTTGTTGCGTACGATGATTAGCAGATTGGTTCAAGTAGTTATACATTTTACAAGAATGCCATAGATAGTTATGGTGTTTTTGTTATTGTATATGGGTTCATCAGATTTTTGTAATCCCTGTTGGCTTTGGCTATACAGTCTGCGCAGTTTAATAGCAGGAAGTAACCATTTTCTATTCGTACCATTATTTAATATAATCGTCTCATCTCTCTGGGGCTACATAAATATTTTATGAAAGACAGTATAGAAAGCAACGAATTAGAAAAGTCGAAATCTTATATTATTGTTGAAATAATTGAATATATACCTCATGCCGTGGTAAGTAAAACCATCATTAAAAAAATTACCGGAAATGTTACTGTTTCTTCGTTTGATGCAGGCGAAGTGCTGGAGGAAAAGACATCTTCGTTTGATACGTTTATACAGATAATCGATGGTGTTGCTGATGTAACTATTAACGAAAAAAACTATACGCTTACACTGGGCCAGGCCATTATCATTCCGGCACATTCAAAGCATCATTTCAGTGCGAACGTACAATTTAAAATGATTTCAACGGTAATCAAAAGCGCTTACGTGGATTAAATAAAAGACTACAACTGCAATTGGTTTACCATTTGCCGGTGAATTCATCCCTGTTTTTTCTGAACATACATAAATATTTCATTCATGAACTGGATTTTAATTGTAGTTACAGGTATTTTGGCTGTTGCATTGATCAGTTTTCTAGTTATCAGGAATAGGAAAGATGAAAAGGAATTTGAAAAACAACCCGATGAAGCATATTTCAAGATTAATGACAAGCTTTCTAATATGGAAGAAGATGATTCTTTATAAATCTATAATGAGGGATATCCAACATGCATACACAGCAAATAGTACTTGCATCAAGACCAAAAGGGGTACCGGTCTTAAGTAATTTCCGCTTCGAGAATATTGATTTGCCTGTCATGCAGGATGGCGAAGTTTTAGTCCGGGGTTTATATTATTCGGTGGATCCTTACATGCGCGGCAGGATGAGCGATGCAAAATCTTATGCACCTCCATTTCAACTGGACAAGCCAATTGAAGGCAGGGTGGTGGGAAAAATAGTGGAAAGCCGGGCTGCTAATTTTAAAGCCGGAGAAATTGTTTCGGGCAATTTGCCCTGGCGTTCTGAAACGAATGCAGCAGCAATGACGCTACAAAAAATTGATGAAAAGCTTGCCCCTGTAAGTTATTATTTAGACATACTGGGTATGACAGGTTTAACGGCCTACTTTGGGTTAACAGATATAGGCAAACCCAAAGCTGGCGAGACCGTTGTCGTTTCTGGTGCGGCTGGTGCGGTGGGCATGGCCGTTGGGCAAATAGCTAAAATTTATGGATGTCGTGTAATTGGTATCGCCGGGTCCGATGAAAAAATAAAATTATTAAAAGAAGACTTTGGGTTTGATGAAGCCATTAATTACAAAACGACCGCTGATATGAAAGAAGCCATTGCCGGGCTATGTCCGCATGGCGTAGATATTTATTTTGATAATGTGGGTGGTGAAATATCTGATGCTGTTATCAGTAATATTAATTTTAATGCCCGTATACCCCTTTGCGGACAAATATCATTGTACAATAATACAGGTACGGCAATGGGGCCACGCCTGCAGCCAATGCTGCTTACAAGAAGTGTTTTGATGCAGGGTTTTATAATAGGCAATTATCAAAGCCGCTTTCCGGAAGGCGTCCGGTTATTGGCACAATGGCTCAGAGAAGGTAAATTGAAAAGTAAAGAAACATTTGTGCATGGTTTTGATCAGTTGCCATCAGCTTTACTGGGGCTGTTCAAAGGCGATAACACAGGGAAGATGATAGTGGAAGCTTAAAATGATAACCATGCAACTACCTCAACAAACAGCGTGGCTTTTTTTACTGGCGTTACCCATTGCCTGCATTGCGTGGACAGTTACGCACGAAGAAATATTTAAAGAGCCGCGGGATTTTTGCATCGCTAAATCCAAAGCAGGTAAAAACATGTGGTTGCGAAAATTCTTTTACCTGTTTACCTGCGAATATTGCTTCAGTCATTATGTTACACTTATCATTTTAATCATTACAGAATATCATTTGTTGTTTGCAGACTGGCGTGGCTATTTACTCAGTGAATTTGCACTGGTATGGATAGCCAATATTTATATGAGCCTGTTTGGTTTTGTAAGGGTGGGCATGAAGAAGGAGAAAATGGATGCTGATATTGAAGAATGCAGGTTGAAGGAAGTAAAAGCAGATAAACACACAAAATATTCATCCTGATACAAATGGATTTTAAAGACTATTATAAAATATTAGGAATATCTAAAACGGCCAGTGCAGACGATATAAAGAAAGCATACAGAAAGCTTGCAGTAAAATATCATCCTGATAAAAACCCTGGCGATAAACCTGCGGAAGAAAAATTTAAAGAAGTAAATGAAGCCAATGAAATTTTGGCGGATGTTGATAAAAGAAAAAAATACGATGAACTGGGTGAAGACTGGAAACACTACCAGGCGTCGGGTGGTAAGGAGCGTTTTGATCGGTTTAAACAAGCAGGTGGTACTGGTGGCAAACAGGGTAATTATAGCCAGGGTGAACATTTTACCGGGGATAACTTTGCTGATTTCTTTGAGGATATTTTTGGTGGTGGCCGTAGTACAAAGCGTTCATTCAAAGGCCAGGATTATAATGCTGCTGTAAATATTTCATTGGAAGATGCTTATACAGGATGCACCAGGCAGCTATCTGTAGATACGCAGAAACTGGAAATAAAAATAAAACCTGGCATAGCAGACGGCCAGGTTTTAAGGCTAAAAGGAAAAGCTGGTAAGGGAATGAACGGCGGTACCGATGGTGACATATTCCTTACTGTTCACATTAAGGAACATATACTGTACAAAAGAAAAGGCAATGATTTATACTCCGTGGTTGCAGTTGATTTATATACTGCGGTGCTTGGCGGAAAAACAATCATTAATACATTACGCGGCCAGGTGAACATGAATATTAAAATGGAAACAGAAAATGGAAAGATGCTGCGGTTAAAAGGAATGGGTATGCCTTTGTATGACAGAAATGATGTGTATGGAGATCTGTATGCAAAAGTAAATATCGTGTTACCAAAAAATATTTCGCCAAAAGAAACGGAACTATTCCGGGAATTATCAACCATAAATAATGCTATCCATGCTGATCCTATCCAAACGTCCTGATAATAGTGTAGAACAATTAAAACAACCGCAATGGTTGTTTGAGGCACCCCTCCATTATTTTGCCGGTGAAATAATGCGAATCCTGGATATAGAGGATGAAGCAGAGATAGCCGTATCCATTAAGCGGGCTTTCCAGGCCTGTATGGTAATGAATATACCGTTAAACCGCCATTTTAAACGCGTGTACTGTTTTGACGGCACAAGCCTGATTGCTGACTGGAAAATTTCCGCGCTCGCCTTTTATCTAATAGTTGTCAACTGTAACCCCGGCAATGAACGTGTAGCAAAAGCCCAGTTATATTTTGCAATGCACAATGCTGAAAACATATAACTGGCAAAGCAAGCGCCTGGTTAAAATTTACTTGCGGGGCTTTTGGTATGATTACAAAAATAAACTTCTTGTGCGCAGTCATTATCTGTTGGGTATGTAATTTTATTATATACGCGCAGGCTAGCGCTGTGCAAAATCTGCCTGTTGTGTGGAACCTTCAGCAATGCCTCGATTATTCAAATCTGCATAATTATGCATTGAATACCCTCCGGTTAAATAAAAAAACAGGTGAACAAAATGTGTTACTATCAAAAGCTGCCGTACTGCTTTTTGTTAGTGGTATTACAACGCAAACTTTAACACATGGCACCAATATAAGCAGTGTACAAAGCCAGTCAAATGTTACCGGCAACTACTGCAATAGCTCTTCTCTTACTTTATACAATGCGCCTCAAAACGACAAATTTTGGTGCAAATGCAATACTGATTTTTGCAGGAGCAGCCGCTTTAAGCAGATGCATTGCATAGAAATTGATAAAATGAAAACAAGATTTAAACACCAACAATAAGTTTATGCCATCGCTTATTTTATTACGACATGGTCAATCTGCCTGGAATCTTGAAAATAGGTTTACAGGCGATGTAGATGTTGACATTACAACATTGGGTGAACAGGAAGCCAGGCTGGCAGGCATTCTTTTGGAGAACTACATCATCGATATTGCATACACTTCAGTATTGAAAAGGGCTATTCATACACTGGCGATCATTTTAAATGAAATGGGAAAAAATATTCCTGTAATTCAGTCTGCTGCTTTAAATGAAAGAAATTACGGCGATTTGCAGGGCCTGAATAAAACAGAAACAGCGGATAAATATGGTGCCGGTAAAGTGCTGTTATGGAGAAGAAGTTATGACACACCGCCACCGAACGGAGAGAGCCTTAAAGATACCTGCAACAGGGTGGTTCCCTATTATAAAACAGCCATTGAACCTCAATTAAAAACAGATAAAAATGTGCTGGTTGTAGCGCATGGCAATAGTTTAAGGGCTTTAATGATGTACCTGGATGGGTTTAGTGCAACAGAAATTGCCGACGTAAATATTGCCACCGGTATACCAAGAGTATATGAATTCTCCCCGGAGTTGAAAATAGAAACTGCCAGTTATCTTGATGGTTAAGTTGGAGGAAACCGCCAGGCATTTATTCCGTGAACCAATTTTGACTTTGGTGTAAATGGCAGCTGGAATAAAAAATAAAAATACCCAATATGCAAATAATAATTCAATCGCCGCATATTATCATCACTGAAGGATTATATGATTTTGTAAAAAGCAAAGTAGGTAAACTTGGCAATATATATGAACAGATTGAGCTGGCAAGCGTCTTTCTGAGGATAAAAAAACAGCATAACAGGGAAACCAGGGTTTGTGAAATCAGGTTGACAATACCTGGCAATGACCAGTTCGCGGAAAAGTATTCCAATACATTTGAGGAGGCAGCAGAAACGACCATTGATGCATTGAAGGAGCAGTTACAAAAACCTGATTCAGAATTTGAGGGTTCTTTATAAGCTATTGCCTCTTTAAGAAAAATCAAACGGTCACCGCAATGAGAAAAATATTCAAATATACGAATGAAAAAAAATGGCACTAAAGGAATATAGATGGGTGCTAACGAAAATTATTACTTGCAAACCATGTGACGGATGATGATGCGGAAACTTTTTATGACGTTAAAAATTTTCCTGGTACATGCACCTGACCGCTATCCAGGGATCAAAGAAGATGTTCAGCCGGTAACACCACTTTCAGGTGAAAGCCTGCACCCGGCTTTGATACAATCTCTGCTTTTCCATGGCAGGACTCTGCACGGCTTATAATATTGCGCAGGCCAACGCCGGTTGTTTTCTGGTTCATATCAACCCCAATCCCATTGTCTGAAATCAGCAATTGAATTTCGTTTCCCTTCCAACCCAGGTGAATGATCACCTTGCTGGCCTTTGCGTGCTTAAGTATATTGTTCATTTGCTCCTGCACTATTCTGAATATGGTCATTTGTGTTTTTTCCTCCAGCACAGTATCGTCTGTGTTGCTTTTATCAAATTCTATATCTATAGGGTGTATAATGCTGAAATCATCCAACAAGATTTTGATACTGTCGGTTAAACCGATAATGCCCATGCCGGGCGGCAACAGTCTTTTTGATATCCTCCTTATTTCTTCTATTACATTCACGATATAGCCAGAAGCCTTGTCAAGATAAGCGTCCCTGCCGGGCGAATCTGTTTTTCCCATTTCAATATAGAGTTTAGTAGCGCCCAGTACCTGGTTCAGGTTATCGTGAAGTTCTTTTCCCATGTCCGACCGTTCGTTCTCCTGCGCTAACAGTATTGCATCAGTGATTTCTTTTTGTTTTACGAGTTTTGCTGTTGTTAATTGATTTTCCAGTAAAACCTTTTCAGTAATATCCTGTGTGGCGCCAATGATGCGGATGGCTTCCCCGCTTTCAAAAATAATATGGCCGCGGTCTTGCACAAATGCATAATCGCCGCTGGCTTTTTTAAAGCGGTAGGCCGCTTCCCACAAAACCCCGGGTATTTGCGTAATAGTCTTAGAGAGTTCGGCAAGCACCCTGGTTTTATCGTCCGGGTGAATATTGTTTTCCCAGAAAGATTGCGGGATAAGCGCATTTTCTATCGGGTAGCCAAAGGTCCTTTTATGACCACCATCTATCCAGAAAATGGATCCACCGGCCAGGTCCCATTCCCAGAGACAATCGTTGGTGATCTCTGTCACAAACTTATAGAGTTCATTCAACTTTTTTAATTGCCGGATCGCTTCAACTTCGGTTTGTTTTCCGCCTTTAAAGGAAACAGACAAAAAATTGTGGGAGTGGTAGCTGATAACATCGGACCAGGCGCCCATCACGCCCCAGTATTCTTCGAAATGAGCCGGCTGATTGGGTAAAAACGCATTGTTAAATATAACATCCAGTGCAGACGGAATAATGCCCGCTGTTTTTTCCCGGAGATCTTTACCCTTGATATCCCTTGATTGAATCCCCGATAACTTTTCAGCCGCTTTGTTCCAGTAAATAACCTTCCATACATTGTCAACAGTAAATAAACCATTGGTAACGGTTTGATAAACGGGGATGCTGTTATAGCTTTTAACACTACTGGCTGCAGGGTTGCTATTTAAAAGAAAGGATGCCATTTTGAATGAGTTGTAAACTTAAAGATAGGTGACTGGGGGTGTCTGTTTGTTACAGATATCTTTAAATTATTTGTATTAATCACACCTATTTACACCTTCCAGATATTTGCGTAGCAAATGAAATGAAAAAATAAACGGTTACACTTAGTCTGTTCAATTACTCCAGCTGTGAATCCACCGTATGCGCGTGGCCCGAAACCTTTTCTGTTGGGCTGCAACAGGATGTAGTATTTACGGCCGGCTGTTGCCTGACCCTTTATCATCAGTCCCTTTGTTGTTTAAAGATATCCTCCACGCGATGCATTTGAATACTGGCACCGGGGGTTAAACCTGCCTCTTATTTCCATGAAGACCGGATGGTGATCTCCGGCACGATTTCAGGGAACCTGCCATCTCAAATGATCTTTGCACTTGCAGCTTTTCTATTTAATGCGAATAGAAAAATTTATTTCATGTTAAAAAGTGTGAATGCTGTAAGTAGTTTACATGAATCTGTAAGACTTTTTAGTCACCTTCATTGCAAAACATGTGAATCATGTAAACTATTCTGACACTTATGCAACAGTTTATTTGTTTAACCTGCGCAACTTTGTATCGTAATAATCCAGTTACAACTCATTTTTAACGACTATGTTCAAAGCATTATTATTAGTGCTGTTTGCCGCTACCGCAATTTCAGGCATTGCAAAAGCCCAGAAACCAGAAATTATTCTAAATGATAAAACAGGCTGGCACCGCATTGGAAAAACCACCGTTAATTTTCAAAAAGACCGCGATGAAATTATAATACTGGGTGCCAATAAGTTTGCGTCCATAAAATTTAAAGTAGAAGACGCGCCCATAAACCTGATTCACCTGGAAGTATATTATGCAAGCGGTGACAGGCAGGATATTAAAGTAAATATGTCCATAAAGGCGCCAGGCGAAAGCCGCGTTATTGATCTGAACGGTGGAGAACGTAACCTGAAAAAAATCGTCTTCGTATATAAAACACTTCCTAACAGAAAGGATGTAAAAGCCCATATTGAAGTGTGGGGCCTGAAAACAAACGCCAATAAACATTAGGTGGGTAATACTGGAAGGTGAACTTGAATG
>JBDUAY010000602.1:0-3036 GCA_040004415.1 Bacteroidota bacterium
ACGCCAAACTTTTCTTTTACACTTTCAAGTATTTCCGTACTAAGGTTATAAATTTCATTACCACTGGCATGGCCATAATTCACCAGCACTAATGCCTGTTTTGGATGACAACCCGCATCTCCCTTGCGATAACCTTTCCAGCCGCATTGTTCAATCAGCCAGCCGGCAGCCAGCTTCACCGTTCTATTAGGCTGCGGGTAGCCCACAATTAACGGGAATTGGTTTTTTAGCAGTTGAAATCTTTCTGCTGAAATTTCCGGATTTTTAAAAAAACTTCCTGCATTACCAGTCACTGCAGGATCAGGGAGTTTGGAAGACCGGATACGGATAACAGCATCCGATACCGATTTAATGGAAAGTTCTTTTACACCTTCTTTTTCGAGCTCCTGTTCAATTGCGCCATAACTGGTATTGAATACCGGCACTTTTCTTAGTTTATAGGTTACCGTTAGTATTGCAAACTGGCTTTTGTATTTTCTTTTGAAGGCACTTTCGCGATAACCAAAGGAGCAGTCCGCCAGGCCAAAGGTTACCATTGATTTATCCTGCAAATGAAATGCCTCCAGTTCGTGAAATACATCTTTAATTTCAACGCCATACGCACCGATATTCTGCATAGGACTTGCGCCAACATTTCCAGGTATCAGCGACAAATTTTCTACTCCCCCCAGGTTTTTATGTATGCAGTGCAAAACAAACTGGTTCCAGTTCTCCCCCGCCCCGGCTTTTATGTATACAAATTCATCGTCTTCCTTTACTTGTTCAATTCCTTTTATTGCATTTTTTAATACCAGGCCATTATAACCGGCGGTGAAAAGTATATTGCTGCCGCCTCCAAGAATCATCATGGGAAGATTAGATAACCCAGATGCGGGTGTTGACTTATAGGCCATCAATTCAGCCAATTCAGCTACATTTGAAAAACCTGAATAAAATGCTGCAAGCGCCTCAATGCTGAAAGTATTGAATGTTTTAAGCGATATATTTTCCTGGATGTGCATGTATCGTTCTTCAGGGGGCAAAATACATAAAATATGAGAGCAATACTTATTGGCGGTACCGGTTTAGTTGGCAGTTTGCTGTTGCAAAAATTATTGAATGACCCGGTTTTTACACATATCAAACTAATTTCAAGAAGAACAGCAGGCATACAAAGCCCACGGTTGGAAGAAGTGCTCATTGATTTTGAAAACGAAGTACAGTTTCACAATGAAGTGATTCCGGCAGACGTCTTGTTTTGCTGTATTGGCACCACGCAGAAAAAGGTAAGAGGCGATAAAAACGCTTACCGGAAAATAGATTATGATATACCCGTAAAGGCGGCCATGTTTGCTGCAGAAAAGAATACCGGTACATATGTTTTGGTATCATCGGCCGGCGCGTCTGCGGCAAGTGAAAATTTTTATCTTGGTTTAAAAGCTGCGACCGAAGCAGCCGTTTTAGAACAGCAAATTGGCGCTATTTATATTATGCGCCCATCCATACTGCTTGGAAAGAGAAACCAGTCCCGCATACTTGAATCAGTTGGTAAGGCTATAATGCAATTGCTGTCACCTCTGCTGATGGGAAACGTGTCAAAATACAAGGCCATACATGCCAATGATGTAGCCGCAGCCATGCTGGCAGCATCTAAAAAAACGGTCACTGGCAAATTTATTTGTCATTACAAAGAGATAGAGGCCCTGGCTGGAAAAGCGTAATACTGCAAGGGTTATTATTCCTTAACCAATAGAATGACCAGGCTACAGGCAAACATTTAATTTTTTAAAAATAACCGTAAAAAAATTGCGTAACTCAAAGGTTACTTATATATTTGCGTAACTTAAAAGTTACATATTATGCAAAATGAAATCAAAAACGAATGGATTTATGAGCAATCGCCAAACGAAGTTTGGGCGTATCTCACGCAAGCCGACTTAATCGCACTTTGGTTAATGCCAAACAATTTTAAACCGGAAGCCGGATACGCTTTTCAGTTCCGGGTAAAGCCAATGCCAGGTCTTGATTTGGATGGAATTTTTCATTGTACGATTCTTGAAATAGTTCCTTTTCAAAAACTCACATATACGTGGAAAGGCGGTTCTGGCAATGGCGTTTTTACACTTGACACGGTAGTTGAGTGGACCTTAGAAAAATATGGAAATGGTACAAAACTGTTGTTAAAGCAATCAGGTTTCAAAGACACGAATATTTCAATATTTACAGGGATGACCGATGGATGGCAGAAACAAATCCAAAAAATGATTAATCATCTAAATACGAAGAATGATGGCAACCGCAAATCCTGATGCATTCCAGGTAATCGCTGATCCAAGCAGAAGGCAAATGTTACAATTACTTTCAAAAAACAACATGACGATAAATTCTTTGGCCGAAAATTTTGATATGAGTCGTCCTGCTGTTTCAAAGCACATAAAAATACTGTATGGTGCTGGTTTTATTTCCATTACTGATATCGGCAGGGAACGTTATTGCACATTAAAACAGGATGGATTTAATGAATTGCAGAATTTCATTAATTACTTTGATAAATTCTGGATGAGCAAGCTGAAAAAACTGGAAATGATTTTAGATAAGAAAAATAAAAACTAATAAAATAAAAATACACCGGTGTCCGAAGGAAAAAATAATGCACGTATTGTTCATTATTATCAATAAACTCATTTGAATTACTTACGCAAAATCTGTAACTTTCCTTAGCACGGCAGACCCTAATATGTCTGCGCGTGTAATTGAACTTGCTATGCAGATCCTGATCACCACCATAATCAATAGAGCGCCGCGCAGGAAATACTTTCGCGGCTATACCTGTATCTTTAATTTCGTTCACTACTATTTTGCAGTTATGGCGCGTCCTGGCAGGCTTTTCTGGCAGATAAAAGCGTTACGTAAAGAGCAGTTATTGGCTGAAACGCCAGTAACTGGGTTTCTTATTGCATTTATGCTGATTAAAACAATCTTTTATGAAAAGCCCTTGCATATTGGCTCTTTGCATGATCCCGCTTATGGCCCATGCAGGTAACAGTTATACCCTGT
>JBDUAY010000603.1:0-3035 GCA_040004415.1 Bacteroidota bacterium
AAATGCGCAATGGAGCAAGCGTTTCGTGGATATGGTGAATGGTCATGCAGGCATGTATAATACGCAAACTGCATTGCTCTGGAACGACACTTATTTATACATTGCATTTAAAGCTGAAGAACCTTTTGTAGAAGCAACACTTACTGAAAGAGACAGTATTGTTTTTGTAGAAAATGATCTGGAAGTATTTATTGATGGCGCCGGTTGCTACTATGAACTGGAAGTAAATGCCGCCAACACCGTTTACGAAGTTTTTTTTATTTGGAAGGATGCTTATGTAAAAGGAAGCAGGTTTGATATACCTGGATTTGACGTGCATCAGCAGCAGGCATATACTTTCGGTGGAGATTATGATCGTACTGGCGCAAGTTTCTGGAAAGGCACACACCCGCGTGGTATACGCTGGGCCTTTACTAATTTTGATATGGAGGGTTTGCAAACAGCCGTGTCAATAGACGGCACACTTAATAATAATAATGATATTGATAAAGGCTGGAACCTTGAAATAGCCATTCCCTGGAGCAGTTTGCAATTACTTGACAATGGCAGAACCGTGCCTCCTGCGAACGGCGATAGCTGGAAAATGTTTTTAGGAAGATTTCAAAAATTAATGCCCGGCGGAAAGGAAGTAGTTCCGCACCCTGCAATGGCTTTAAACAGTCATGGTATTTATGATACACATTTGCCCGAGAAATGGAGTCGTATTGAGTTTGAAGAATAGCCGTTAGCTTTAAGCCGTTAGTATTCGCGGCTGGTAAGCAAATATGTTTCATTGAATCAATAAAAAAAGCGTAGCGAAAATATTTGCGCTACGCTTTTTTTCTGTGTTATCACGTTATCGAAAAGAGACCTCTAATAGCTTATAGATAACGGCCAGCAGCTAGTTCAATGGAATGTCTCTCTTCAGCATATCGTCCCTGTTGGCCATTTGCCAGGCAGTATAAAATATCATGCGTGCTCTTTTTTCATATAAATCCCAATAAATTTTATCAACGGTATCAGTTGGTTTATGATAATCGGATTGCAGCATGCCATCATAAAAAAATAGAATCGGAATGCCTTTGCGCGCAAAATTATAATGGTCGCTGCGGTAATAAATTCTGTTCGGGTCGCTGGGGTCATCAAATTTATAATCAAGTGTAAGCCCGGTATATTTGTTATTAACCGCTTCATTGATACCGGCCAGCTCACTGCTGAGTTTGTTATGACCAATTACGTATACATAGTTTAATGTATCAGCCGTTTTTCTCTCTGTATCAATTCTGCCTATCATGTCTGTATTTAAATCAACAGAGGTTTTATCGAGCGGGAAGAGCGGGTTATCGCTATAGTATTCAGAACCCCATAGTCCTTTTTCCTCTCCGGAAACGGTCATAAAAAGGATTGTTCTGCGCGGACCATTACCGTCGGCTTTTGCTTGTGCAAATGCCTTCGCCATCTCAATTACGTTGCAGGTACCGCTTCCATCATCATCCGCACCATAATATATCTGGCCATTGTGTGTACCCAGGTGATCATAGTGACCGGTCAGAATTACGTATTCATCTTTTTTATCGGTTCCTTCAATATAGCCGGCAACGTTACTGGCATTAGTGGTTACCTTCTGTTCAGCGTAGTCATATTTTATTTTTATTTTTTTGCTGAATACATCTGCGTTCAAAAATTCATTTTTTTTTGCTTTAACTAATTCGGTTACAAAAAATTCATCACTCAATATATCTTTTGCAGCACCGCCTGCAATGGTAAAACAATTAATTGCTTCTTCTTTGGATTTCATCAGCCGTATGCCCGATTTTTTTGCAAACCGTGCATAGTAATTGGAAGTAATAGAATCAATGGAGGCTTCAATAACAATAATACCCAATGCCCCTTTCTGTTTTGCCAGTTCAGCTTTTTGCGCAAGGCCTGAGAACCGGCCCCAAATACTGCCGCGCTTTGATCCTGAAATAAGAAAGACGTCGTCTTTTTTTGGTTCTCCACTAAACACAACCACTATTTTTCCCTTCACATCTTTACCGGCATAGTCGTCATATTTTGGATCGGTAATTCCATAACCGGCGAAGACAATTTCCTTTGCATTGAAGGTGCCGGTATTGTTTACTGCAATCTCGTCGATATAATCTTTTCCTGCTACCAGTGTTTTATTACCAACAGATAAATCAGAATGTACCAATGAATCAAAGCCAACTGCATAAAACTGCTGGTAATCATCTGTACCGGGTGCCGGTGTTAAACCCAATGCTTTAAACTGGCTCACGATATACGCAGCGGCTTTGCGCTGTCCTTCAGTACCAGTTTCCCGGCCTTCCATTTCAGGACCGGCAATAATGGTAAGCTGTTTTTTAAGATCATCTTTTGTAATCATTGCGCCATATTTATCAGGCGCAGCTGGTTGGGCAAAGGCGGATAACATAGCTGTGCTCAACAGCAAACTGAGCATTTGTTTTTTCATAATTATTTATTGAAATATTAGCAGGCCATTTTATTAATGCGGTTTTGATGACGGCCGCCTTCAAACGCAGTTGTCATAAAAATATCTATCATTTCCTTCGCGGCGGCCAGTGCTGCAAAGCGGGCGGGAATACAAATAATATTTGCGTTATTGTGCAGCCGTACCAGCTTTGCTACGTCAGTTTGCCAGCAAAGGCCGGCTCGAATACCACTGTGCTTATTTGCGGTCATGCAAACGCCGTTACCACTTCCACACAGCAAAATACCGAAAGCGCTTTCTCCATTTTCTACGCTCAGTGCAACAGGATGAACATAGTCAGGGTAGTCGACAGCCTCCGGCGAATAGTTTCCAAAATCGCTCACCTGGAAACCTTTTTGATTTAACCAGGGAACGATTTGTGTTTTATATTCAAAGCCAGCATGATCACAGCCAATAGCAATGGGCAATGCAGCATTAAAAACAGCCATAATTATTTTTTAACCACACCAAAATTCGATAAAAAGAAGTGAACAGTGAAAATAACTTGATAAGTTGAACAGAGGATAAGCTGAACGGTAAATACGCGGGTGTTTTGCATAAAAAA
>JBDUAY010000604.1:0-3035 GCA_040004415.1 Bacteroidota bacterium
ATGGTTTGGAAGCTAAACAGGATTTGAGCAACCTGGTGTTTTATGACAATAATGGTACGTTGCCGGTACCAAAAGAAGATACACTTTCCGCTAATAATAAAGATAGTCTTGCCCATGGCAAAGACAGCTTGCCACCCGCTAAGAAATAATAAATTGTTTTTCAGTCTTTTCGATGAAAAATACGCGTGCCTCCTGCACTGGGTTGGTCATCGCCATGCATACACCCGACATAAAAAATAGATATTGAGCATTTTCAAAAAAACTAATTAAACGTTTGTTTAATATTAAACAAACGTTTAACTTTGTGCCTCATTTCATATTTTTATGACAGATAAAAAGACACACATTATAGATCATGCCATAGAGCTGTTTGCAGAAAAGGGTTTTGAAGGTTCGTCGATACGTGACCTGGCTGCAAGAGCGGATGTGAATGTGGCTATGATAAATTACTATTTCGGCTCGAAAGAAAAGCTTTTTGAAAGCATGGTAGCGGATCGTGCCTCGTATACCCGCGGCGTTTTAGACGAAATAGCCAACAATAGTGCCTTGTCGGACATTGGAAAAATAGAACGCATTATTGATACCTACATCAGCAAATTGTTTACGAACCGGAAATTTCACCGCGTCTTGCACCAGGAAATGATGTTGAGTCAGCGGGAAACACTTCAGCATAGTATTGTAGAAATCCTTTATCCCAATAGCCTCATTATAAAAAATGTAATAGAAGCCGGTGTAAAAAAAGGCAGTTTCAGAAAAGTGGATGCATCCATGGTAATTGCTACTATAATTGGGACTATTAACCAGGTATTGTTATCAAAAAAAATGTGTAATAAATTATTAAATAAAGAGGACAGCTATATTCCTTATGATGATGCAAAGTTTGCCAAACGGTTAAGTGATCATTTAAAACAACTGATGCAGGCGCATCTTCTTCCCCAATCATAAAACAATTAAATAATACTGCAAGATGGAAAATCAGGAAGCACCAGAAACAAAGAAAAAATCGCCACTCCGTTTTATTATTATAGGAATAGTATTAATAGTAGCTGGCATATATGGCTTTAAAAAAATATCATTTGCGCTGGCACATGAAACAACCGATAACGCCCAGGTAGAAACACAAATCTCACCGGTATTGCCCAGGGTGGCCGGATACGTAAAAACGATTGCTGTAAACGATTATGATTCAGTAAAAACCGGCCAGTTGCTGGTTGAGCTGGACGATGAGGAGTTGCAGACACAATTAGCGCAAATGGAAGCAGATTATAGAGTAGCAGAAACAGATATTGTTAATGCCAAAGCTGGTCTTAATAATGCCGTTGTTTCATTAAAAGGAAATAAAGGAACCATTACATTGAATGATGTAAAAGTGCAGCAGGCACAAGATGATTATAACAGGAACAAGAATTTATTTGCCGACCAGGCGATCACAAAAAAGCAACTGGAAGACAGCCGGTATGCATTGGAGCAGGCAAGTCAGCAGGTAAATAACAGCCAGAGTGATCTTGGTACTGCGCAAAGCCGCATTGCTGTTCTGCAATCATCTATTCAGAAAGCAGATGCTCAACTGGCGGTGAAAAAAGCTATCATCGATCAGCAAAAATTGAAAATTTCTTATACAAAAATTTACGCGCCGCAGGCAGGTAAAATTGGTAAAAGAAATATCAGCGCCGGGCAGTTTGTGCAGGCAGGCAGCCCGCTTTTTTCTATTGTGAGTGATTCTACTTACTGGATTGTAGCCAATTTTAAAGAAACACAAATAAAGAAATTCCGGCCCGGCCAGGAAGCAGATATTGAACTGGACGCTTACCCGGATATTAAAATAAAAGGAACGCTTGAAAGTGTAAGCGATGCCACAGGTGCTAAATTTTCTTTATTGCCTCCCGACAATGCCAGCGGCAATTTTGTAAAAGTTACGCAGCGTGTTCCCGTAAAAATTAATATCAAAGACATCAACCAGTATAAGGATATTTTGCGGGCCGGCTTAAGTGCGTACATCGTTGTGCCAATAAAATAAATACAAGAGTTATGGCTACGCCTAAAGGATTTGCAAGAACTATTATTGTTATCACTACCATCTCGGCGGCTATCATGGAACTCATCGACACATCTATTGTGAATGTGGCATTGAATGATATGAGCGGCAGCCTGGGAGTAAGTATTGAAGATATCAGCTGGGTAATTACCGCATACGCTATTGCAAACGTTATTATTATTCCACTCACTGGTTTCTTAGCTGAATACTTCGGCAGAAAAAATTATTACATCGCCTCCATGATAATTTTTACGGTTGCATCGTACCTGTGCGGGCAATCTTCAAGCTTAGTAGAAATTATCATCTGGCGCTTTATACAAGGTGTGGGCGGCGGTGCATTATTATCAACATCGCAGGCTATTTTGTTTGATGCATTTGAAGTAAAAGACCGGCCCATTGCCTCCGGATTATTTGGAATGGGTATCGTGCTTGGTCCAACATTGGGTCCAACACTCGGGGGTTATATCATGGAGAGTTACAGCTGGCCGTTGATATTTATGATCAACATTCCTATCGGTATTATTGCTACCATTCTTGCGTATACGTTCATTGATAAAAAGGAAGGAGAAGGCAAGAAGAAGAAAGCAATGAAAATTGATTACAACGGTATTTTATTGCTGGCTGTTGGTATTGGATGTTTACAATTTGTGCTGGAACGGGGCGATGCAGACGACTGGTTTTCCAGTGAAGCAATACGAATTTGCACCGGCCTGGCCATTGTGGGCATCATCAGTTTTATCTGGTATGAATTAAGCATCGATAAACCGGCAGTGAATCTCCGCGTACTCAATAATACCAATCTTGCATTTACCACTATTTTTACTTTTGTAGTAGGGGTAGGATTATACACTTCCGTATTTATATTTCCTGTGTTGGCGCAAAGGGTGTTGGGTTACACCCCACTGGAAACAGGTTTAACATTGCTGGCGCCGACCATGATCACGGTTATTTTGATGCCTGTAATTGGTACCCTGATGAGCAAAGGCGTAAAACCGATACC
>JBDUAY010000195.1:0-10139 GCA_040004415.1 Bacteroidota bacterium
AAGAAATCCCCATTCGTGTTGCCAAACACAGCATCAAATTTAAAATGTATGCACAACTTGCAGAAGAAGGAGACAACGTTGAAGACCCATCTATTGCATGGCCTGCCAGCCGCAAATTAGTTTTCCTTGGCACTATCGAAATTAAAAAGATGGCATCCAATACCATAGCAGCAGATAAAGCGCTCTTTTTTATACCAAACAATATCCCTGCCGGTATAACACCTGCAGATCCAATGATAAATTTCCGGTCGCAGGCATATCCAATATCAGTGGAAGAACGGCAGTAGTGGATGATTTCATTTTTAGTCAGGATTTATTTAATATAATCAGTACAAAAATACTACTGCTTTTAAGTTTATAATTAAAAAAGGTTGCTAAGATATTTTGTAATTTTTATTATATCCCTTTTGCCTGCTTTGTCAGCAATGGCTCAATCGGGAACCTTAGGGTGGAATGAATTGGCCGAAAGATATGCTGATGCAAAAGGCGAGATAGACAGAACGCGCGCACTGTTAAGTTTAGATAGTTTTTACCTGTATTATAGCGATGATACCGAAGTAATATGGGATAGTGCTGTAGTAATGGCAAAGCAGGCAAGCGATTTAAGTTTACATGCAAAATTTAAACAAGGTTATATTGATGCGCAGTTTTTACTTGCAAATGCTTACGCTGAAAAGCACGATATAGAATCTGCTTTGTATGTAATAAACAGAACTGCTGATACACCTAAGGTGCACATGCTTATCATGATGGCAGAGCGGTATGTTTTTCGTCCTGGTGAATTAAAGCAAAACCTGGATAGTGCGTATCCTTATATACAACAGGCAATCAGTTTAAGTAATGCGTTGCAATCAAACGTGTGGTTGTACAATAGTATGGCTATACTTGCCAAATACCATTTTGCTTATGGAGATATTGAAAGTGGAAAGCAATGTTTAATGCACATTATTCAAGAATACCGCCGACAAAATAATAAGGAACGGGAAGCCAATTGGTGGGCAGAATCGGGAAGGTATATACCACATACTGACAGTACGTATAAGTATTCTGTATATTGCCTGGAACAATCTTACACATTATACAAACAATTAAATGATAAAAGAAACTTTGCGCACGTTACAGAGGACCTTGCTTATCTGTATATGAGTTATGGTGAGTTGCAAAAAGCACAGTTGAAATATATAGAAGCTATACAAATCAGGAAAACAATGCGCATTACGGAACTGTTTGACCAGTATAGCGATCTCTCAAAAATAAACCTGCAACTCGGAAATTACAATGTAACACTTTATTATGCGCTTGCCGCGAAAAATAGTCTTGAAGCCGCTAACAACGTTTCAATGGCGGGCGTTATTTATTCGCAATTGGCAGATGCTTATAATGCCCTCCGTGAAACAGACAAGGCCCTGCAATGGTATAAAATTGCTTTGACTAAACTGCTGGACTATAAAAATGAGTACGAATTCCCCCTTGTAAGCCAGATTACACATTTATTATTGGAAAAAGGCAAGCCGGAAGATGCTTTAAATTTCGCATCAGCATATTTAGAGAGTAGCGAACCGGTGCGATTAATAGATAAAGAAATTGTTGCCGGGGTATATGCGGATTGTTATAATGCATTGAAGCAATTTAATAAGGCAGAAAAATATTATTTGCAGATGATTGCGTTAGACAATGAAGTAGCGTTGCATCTTAAAAAGACCACGCAGGCTCAACGGGGAAATGTTATAACAGGCGCACAGGCATATTATAATATCGGTAAGTTTTATGTTGAACAAAAAAAATATGATAGTGCAAGGCCGTATTTACATGCGGCCACACTTTTTAAACAGTTTGCGCCTTCAATTTCTATAATACGAGATATACATTTTATGTTATTTAAAATTGATTCGGCACAAGGGAATTATTTATCTGCTATTAAGCATTTTGAATTTGGAAAGGAATTAAATGATTCAATTTTTGATGACACCAAAAGTAAACAGATAGCAGAAATGCAAGCGAAATATGAAGCTGCTGACAAAGAAAAAAATATTGAAAAACTGAAGCTTAAAGAAAGTAATCAGTCTAAAGAATTACAAAAAACGATACAGGCAAGAAATTATACTTTTATTATTTTACTTATCCTGATATTGTTTATAACTGGTATTTACCGGATGTACCGGCTTAAACAAATTCAAAATAACCAGCTTGAAGCACATCAACAGGAAATAAATGGAAAAAACATAGCACTTGAAAATTTAGTAAATGATAAGGACAAGCTGATTAAAGATAAAGATGGTTTATTGGAAGAAAAAGAATGGCTGGTAAAAGAAATTCATCACCGGGTAAAAAATAATTTACAGATTGTGGTTAGCCTGTTGAATACGCAGGCGGCGCACCTGGAAGAAGGGGATGCACTCACGGCCATTCAGCAAAGCCGTCACCGGATCCAGGTAATATCTTTATTGCACCAGAAATTGTACCAGGCGGAAACCTCCAGCCTTATTGATATGCAGGTGTACATCCGTGAAGTAGTGAGCTATTTAAAAGAGAGTTTTAGCAGTATCAATCATTTGTATTTTGATCGGCAAATTGATGCAATAAGCCTGGATATATCCCAGGCTGTTCCTGTTGGTCTTATTTTAAATGAAGCCATCACAAATTGTATTAAATATGCTTTTCCGCAAAATACAAACGGTAGTATTACCGTGTCATTTAAAAAAGAGGAAGACGGACGCTTATTGCTTACTATTGCGGACAATGGAATAGGAATGGCAAAAGATATTGACCCATCTCAGAGAAATTCACTGGGCATGCGATTGATGCAAACGCTGAGTGAGCAACTGGATGGTAACATGAAAATAGAAAGTACGGAGGGCACCGTTGTGAAGGTTTTTTTTAGACAGCAGGTGATCGACAATACAAAGGGCAAATCAGAAAAACTTTAGAAATACGGCGGAAATTATTTCTTAGAAAAATGAGCCGTAGCAGGAGTTCTTTACCAAAGTATTAAAACCTGATTTATATTAAAACTGCATTTTTTTATTTTTTTAGTCACAACTACTGGCTATTTTAAAACCCCAAAAAGCGATTAGCTTAACTGGCATAAATAATATAAACGACAACCCCTCTTATTTGTCAATTTATTCCGGCAATATGCACATGTAAAAAATGACAGGAAAATTTTATTGCGAATTTAGTTTAGGCCAGTGGCCGAACAGTTGAGGTTCAGCCCTGCCATTTGCGGTATGGTACTGGCAAAAAATCCGGTATAATTTGATAACTTTAAGAAGTATAAACATATTCAAGAGCTAACTGTTTTTCTCTTAATCTTAACTGAATTTATGCTGCATTTCCGGCTAATATTGTTCATGATCCTGTATCCCGTAGGGTTGGTGATAGCACAGGACAAGCCGACACATTCAATGGATGAATTGAATCTACTTTTGAAAGAAAGCAAACTGGATACAGGCCGAATTAATTTGTTATTGGAAGCAGCACTGACTTATATATTACGCCCGGGAACAATGAAAAATGATATAGACAGTGCAATTTATTTTATTAGTTCGGCAAATAATTTAGCCCTCACGCTGAATGACCCGCCATCAGAGGCCCGGTGCTGGTATATGTTTTCTCAATTGCACCGTGAAACAGGTGAAAAAGAAAAAGGAAAAAAATATGCAGAAAAGGCGATAACAATTTTTACTAAATATGATCTGAAAAGTAAACTGGCAGATGCATATATTGAACTGAGTCAGTATTACGACATTTATGCAGACAGCGATTATTCAAATAAGATCTTGTACTATCAAACGGCTGAAGATCTTTACCGGCAATCAGGCGAAAAACAAAAGCAGGCCTATACGCTGAAAAACCTCGCTGATTTTCATCAGCTTTATGAAAAAGACAGCGTGGCTCTTACTGAACTTCAGCAGGCACTTGCTATTTATAAATCAATCAACTATCCCGGAGTTCAGGGTGTTTATGACCTGCTTGGATACGTTAGTTATACGCTTGGTAATTATAAGCAGGCATTGTCGTATGGATTATTAGCTGTGCAAACTGCGCAAAAAGTTAAGGTTAGCGACGCTGAACTGAGTACTATTTATAACCGGGTAGGGACGACTTATCACCAGCTAAGACAGTATGAAGAGGCCATTGATTATTTTAAAAGTTCATTTGCCCTCGCAATGAAAAACCAGGATACTACCAACGCAAGAGTAATATCCCCCAATATAATTAACACCTACATGCGGCTCAATAAAAAACAGGAGGCTATCAGTTTCCTGAAAAGTGTGGAAAATATATATACCACAGCCCCCGATTGGGATAAGGCTAATTTTATTACCACTTTAGTCGGGCTTTATTTACAGGTGGGGCAATTAGAAAAAACGGAGCCTTATATTCCGCAATTACTCAGGATGGTCCCGAATGAAACAGAGCCTGGCGCTGTGAAAAATATTAATATGACCCTTATCTCGTATTATTATAACGCTGGCAAATACTATGAGATGTATAAATATCTGCCAACCTATGAAAAATTAGCGAAGGAATACGGCACTATTTCTAATTTAGCTGATAGTTATTATTTATGGTTTAAGGCTGATTCTTCGTTGGGAAATTACCCCCAGGCCATCGCTCATTATAAATTGTATAAAACGGCAAGTGATTCTGCACTTAATGTGGTAAACAATAAACAGGTTGCTCAATTACTGATCGAGTTTCAAACCGAGAAAAAGAATAAGGATATTGAATTACTGACTAAGCAAGGGGAGTTCCAGAGGTCACAACTTAAACAGACATCTTTTACACGCAATGTAATGATTGGCGGTGCCATCATGCTGGCCTTATTGCTTGGCATTAGTTACAATCGCTACCGGCTAAAACAACGCAGCAATATAAAACTGCAGTTGCAGCAGGAGGAGATCAACGAAAAAAACGATTCTCTTCAGCACCTGCTGGATCAAAAAGAAAAGCTGCTTGAAGAAAAAGAATGGTTGGTTAAAGAAATTCATCATCGTGTTAAAAACAATCTTCAGATTGTGGTAAGCCTGTTGAATACGCAGGCAGCTCATCTGCAGGAGGGAGATGCACTGATGGCCATCCAGGAAAGCCGCCATCGTATGCAGATAATATCTTTATTGCATCAGAAATTATACCAGGTAGAAACCTCCAGCCTTATTGATATGCAAGTGTACATTCGTGAAGTAATAAGCTATTTAAAAGAAAGCTTTAGAGGTATCAATCATTTGTATTTTGAACAGCAAATTGATTTTATAATCCTGGAAATATCTCAAGCAGTTCCTGTTGGTCTTATTTTGAATGAGGCAATAACAAATTGTATTAAATACGCCTTCCCAAATAATGTAAATGGCAATATTACTGTATCTTTTACTAAAGTAGAGGAGGAACACTTATTACTCACTATTGCAGATAATGGAGTTGGTATTGAAAAAGCTGTTGACCCATCGCAAAGAAATTCATTGGGCATGCAATTGATGCAAACGCTGAGCGAGCAACTGGACGGTAATATCAAAATAGAAAATATGGAAGGTACTGTTGTAAAAGTTTGCTTCAGGCAGCAGGGTACGGTAAAAATATCTGCATAGTGGAATAATATTAAAAAATAAGGCAGGTGATTATGAGTGAAAAAGTATTGATAGTAGAAGACGAACTGATAGTTGCCGGTGACATACGGACTGTACTGGAAAATGCAGGATACCTGGTATGTGGTATTGCCCGTTCCGTAAACAGGGCTGTGGAGATCATTGACAGTGAAAAGCCTTTTCTTGTTTTACTGGATATTTACCTGCAGGGTAACTTAACGGGTATGGACCTGGCCATACAATTGAATGAAAGGAATATTCCCTTTATTTACCTGTCTGCAAACTGCAACCAGGAAGTAATGACGATAGCCAAACAAACGCAGCCCTATGGTTTTGTTGTAAAACCATTTCGTGAGAACGATTTATTGGTAACCCTCGACATTGCACGTTACAGGTATGAGCGGAACCAGCAAATGAAATTGCAGCGGGACGCATTGTCTGCAAAAAAGTTTTTAGAAAATCATTCTAATAAAGATGCCAGTCTTGTAATAAATAAAAACACTGTTGACGCCACTCCTTCTTTTGAAGGAATTATCAGTGAAAGCCCGCAAATGCAAAAAATATTTGAGTTCATTGGGCAGGTAGCGCCGCACAATACCTCTGTGTTGATAATGGGTGAAAGCGGTACTGGTAAAGAAGGGATAGCAAATGCCATTCACAACCGCTCACCGCGCAAAAATAAGCCGCTGGTAAAAGTAAACTGCAGCGCATTGCCGTTGCACCTGATAGAATCTGAATTGTTTGGCCATGAAAAAGGTTCTTTTACCGGGGCAGTTGAAAAACGGATTGGCAAATTTGAAAAAGCGGATGGCGGAACTATTTTCCTGGATGAAATTGGCGATATGCCCGCTGATGTTCAGGTTAAACTGTTAAGAGTGCTCCAGGAAAAAGAAATTGAACGGATTGGTTCTAACAACCCAATTAAAATAGATGTAAGAATTATTGCTGCTACTAATAAAAATCTTGAAAAAGGAATTAGCGACGGTAGTTTCAGGTTAGATCTTTTTTACAGGCTGCATGTTTTCCCCATCCTGGTGCCGCCGCTAAGGGATCGTAAGGAAGATGTGCTGCCACTCGTTAATCATTTCATTAATTATTTTAATGAAAAAACCGGTAAGGCTATCACAGGTATTTCTGATTTTCTACAGAAGAAATTACTTAATTATTCGTGGCCGGGTAATGTACGGGAACTTCAGAATATGCTGGAGAGAAGCGTTATTTTACAACAGGGAAGTTTAATAAATGACGTACAGCTACCCGACGACAAGCTTACTTCGCACCAGGTGGCTGATAAATCATCCGCTGTAAAGACTATTGAAGAAACGGAACGTGACTATGTTATTGCTATTTTAAAACAATGTAATTATAAAGTGGCTGGTCCCGGCGGTGCTGCAGAAATTTTAAAGATGCCAGCTTCTACATTATCTTCTAAAATTAAGAAACTCGGTATTAAATAATGTCATTTCAATAAGCTGCACGGCCGTGTAAAATCAATCTGCTGAAGGCATCATTCGTGTGCTAATACTTATCCGGTTCCAGGCATTTATTGCAATTGCAGCCATTATAACGGCCGCCAGGTAGTGTTCCTCCAATAACTTCGCAGCCTGGTTATATGTTTCGTCTGATACCCGTTGAGTAATCAACGTGATCTCTTCTGTTAAGGCTAAAATTGCCTGTTCTTCGTCTGTAAAAAAAGGGGTATCCCTCCATGCGCTTAACGCATAAATATGTTGTTCGGGTACGTTTAACTTTTTTGCTTCTTTTGTATGCATATTAATACAGTAAGCACAGCCATTGATTTGTGAAGCCCTTATTTGTATTAATACTTTATGTACCGGTGAAAGTTTGGCAGCACTCAAATATTTTTCCAATGGATACAATGCTTTGTAAGCATCGGGCTCTAATTCCTGAATGTTAATTCTTTTAGTCATCCTGATTTATTTTATTTATTTAAACTGAGTGAATTACTATGTGCTTTGTATAAGCAGCGCATCAAGGCTTACAGCAAGATTACATATCTTACTCATTGGGCAATTGTCTTTCGCCTCTTCTGTATATTCTTTAAACTGTTCTGTAGTAAGCCCTGGTATGCTGGCTTTTAATTTTAAATGTACGCTTGTAATATTACCAGCTTCAAGCGATATCGTACAATCGGTTTCAAGCAATGCTGGTGTAAAGCCGGCCAGCGATAAATTGAGACTCAGCTGCATCGCAAAGCAACCTGCATGTGCCGCAGCCATCAGCTCTTCCGGGTTAGTGCCTATTCCATCCGTAAAAAGGCTATTGAAAGAATAAGGAGCTTTATTAAGCAGGGTACTTTGCGTGGTAATATAACCTGACCCTTCTTTAATGGTGCCGTTCCAAACGGCAGTTGCGGTTCGTTTCATTTTTCTTTTTGAATTTAAATTGTAATGATACTATGGTTACGGCTATCGAAAAAAATTAAGCCAGTATAAAAACTGACCGTTAACCGGCAATTTGCATTCTGTATCTTTCCTTTTTAAAATCTGAAAAATTACTACCTGTAGCATTTTTAAAATATTTACTAAAGTGCGAAATATCCATGAAGCCGAGATAGTACGCAATCTCTTTCATACACAGACCGGAATGGGTAGCTTTACGTTTCGCTTCCAAAACAATTCGTTGCCTGATATGATGCCTGGCCGGGTAACCGGTCATTTTTTTAACTACCGTATTAAGATAGTTGGGCGTTACACACAGCATTGCCGCATATTCAGCAACTGTTTTTGTGATAATGAAATTTTTGTCTACAAGTGCTTTAAATTTTTGCGCCATTTCAATATTTCTTGTTTGGATGATTTTTTCAAGGGATTTCTCAAATTGTCTTGCTACATAAACAAGAAATATTTTCAAATAACGCCGGAGCATTTCCGTCCTGAACAAACAATTATTGTCAAACTCTTTAATCATTTTCTTCAGGATTTCTTTCATGTCATCCGTTATCTCGTCCTGCAGCGCTACACGTGCAGACCTTGGTATAGATTCGATAACTGCTGACTGATACATCAAATCATCTTCCTGCTCCCCCATACAAAAAAACGATTCTGTGAATAAAATCCTGTAGCCCAATATCTCACCGTTTGTCTCAAACTGACGTACCTGGTCGGGACGCAAACAGAAAATCATATTGTCATTTATTTCAAATTTTTCTAAATCAATTAAGCATATTCCATTTCCTTTTACTATATACAAAACTTCAAAATGACGGTGCCAATGAGGCTTGGCAGCAGACTGTAAACACTTGTCTTCCATGCTTTCAATTGCCTGGATGTTGAATGTGACTTCTTTAGTTTTGGTTATCGTGTGTATCATTGGTGGTTGATTTTGTAATCAAATCTTTCTAAATACGTGCCTTGTTTTTTAATGCTCTAAATCAGGCGATTATAAAAAACTCCCTGCACATCATGGCGATAGTTCGTAACGGGTCTATTTGAAAAAACGAAATTTCGTAAACTCCCTGAAAGAAAACCGGAAGCCGCTGGTCTAAACAAAGGTTGATCCGTTTTTTTTATTCAGGCATGGTATCACCTGATGAAATGAACAGAAAAAATTATCCTGCTGCTGTAAAATTTTATAAAACGCAGCGCATTTGCTTTTTAATATTTAGAAACGATTGGTTCTACCAGCCTGGATAATTTATACTACAAACTCCATCATCTGGCAATTGCCAGGAACTTTTTCGAAATTTATTTTTGTGTTGAAATTATAGTCGCATAAATGTTTGCGCAAATTATACAAGCAAAATTATTTTCACGGGCTGTCAAACCAACTGGTTGTTACCTGTAATTTTTGAACAGGATTCAAAATGAATCAAAGTTCGATTGATTATTTATCCATAAAATAAAAAAACGAAAGATGAAAAAAATTAAAACTGCATGTGCAGTAAGCCTCGTGTGTTTAATAACTCTTTTAACGATGTCCTGCTCAAAAGATGATAATAATAACGCGAAGAAAACATTTGTATTGGTGCATGGTGCCTGGCAGGGAGCCTGGGTTTGGCAGGATGTTAAAGCACAATTGGAAAGTAAGGGACAACATGTAGTAGTGGTTGAGTTGCCTGCTCATGGTGCTGATACTACTTCGCCACAAAATGTATCTATTGATATATACAGGGATAAAGTAATTGCTGCTATCAATAAAATAAATAGTAAAGTGGTATTGGTAGGGCATAGTATGGGTGGCGTAGTGGTGTCTGCAGTAGCAGAAAAAATTCCCGATCAGATAGAGAAACTTGTGTTCATCGGCGCGTTTCTACCGGCTAACGGGCAATCGCTAACAGACCTTGCACTTACAGATGAACAATCTCATCTTGGGCCATCATTGCGCCCGGTAAATGGTGGAATTACGCTCGATATTGTACCCGATTCTATTATCAATATATTTTGCCAGGACGGCTCCGCACAAACAAAACAATTGGTGTTAAATCAATTTAGGCAAGAACCTGGCATTCCTTTTCAGAATAAAGTAATGCTTACTGCAAATGCATTTGGTAAAGTGGATAAATATTACATCAAAACGTTACAGGATCATGCA
>JBDUAY010000605.1:0-3015 GCA_040004415.1 Bacteroidota bacterium
CGACGGTCATAAAAAATTTCGCAGCCTATTTAGATGGTATTGCGGGTGGCGTGCAATAGAAGATTACTGCTTCGCGGTTTTAATAATAGAACGCAGATAGCAGGGATTGCAAGGATAAAAAGGATTTTTTCTAACAAATGAGCCGTTGCAACGGCTCATTTGTTTTTTGATTAAAGTCTGAACAGTTCGCTGATATATGGCATTCTTTCACAGTTGTAATCCTGGCATGAAAGGCTGCCGGACAGTATGGGCAGGGCGTTAATCTGGCAGCGTTGGGTATGGCCTGATAAAAAAAATAATGAAACAATTTGCATAGTCCGGTTGTTGATTTAATCGTTCTTCAAACAAAAATTCTATTTAAATTTACCATCCCTTTAATCAAAATTGCAGCAATACAAACATCTGGTAATTAACATTCGTTTCATACGCTTTTAATTTTTTTTATGGCATTCAGATTACATGCACCATACGAACCCGCAGGAGATCAGCCCGATGCAATACGCCAGCTTACAGAAGGTGTGTTGAACGGTGAGCGATATCAAACACTGTTGGGTGTTACCGGTAGTGGTAAAACATTTACGGCGGCCAACCTGATTCAAAACGTACAGAAACCAACATTGGTGCTCACGCACAATAAGACACTGGTGGCACAATTGTACGGCGAATTCAAACAATTTTTTCCGGATAATGCAGTGGGCTATTTTGTTTCCTATTATGATTATTATCAGCCCGAAGCATACATGCCGGTGAGCAACACCTATATTGAAAAAGATCTTTCCATTAATGAAGAACTTGATAAATTAAGATTACAAGCAACTACAGAATTGTTAAGTGGCCGGCGTGATATCATCGTGGTAGCGTCGGTAAGTTGTATTTATGGTATGGGTAACCCAACCGATTACGAAAATGGTATTATCAGAATCAACCGGGGGCAAACTATTTCCCGCCAGGCATTTCTTCATTCATTGGTCAATTCTTTGTATAACCGTACACAAATAGATTTTACACGCGGCACATTTCGTGTTAAAGGAGATACGGTTGATATCAATCTGCCTTATGTAGATTTTGGTTACCGCGTTTCTTTTTTTGGGGATGATATTGAAGAGATCGAAAGCTTCGATGTAAAAACTGGAAAGCGCATCGCAAAGATGGAAAACGCTGCCATCTTTCCTGCCAATTTATACATTGCGCCCAAAGACAGGATGCAGCAGATATTAATAGAGATACAGGATGAAATGGCCTCGCAGGTGGAATATTTTAAAAACAGCGGCAAGTTTATAGAAGCACAGCGTTTAAGCGAGCGCGTTAATTATGATGTGGAAATGATTCGTGAGTTGGGCTATTGCAACGGCGTAGAAAACTATTCGCGTTTTTTTGACCGGCGTGATCCGGGTAAAAGACCATTTTGCCTGTTGGATTATTTTCCAAAAGATTTTCTTTGCATTATTGATGAAAGTCACCAGACTATTCCGCAGGTAAGTGGCATGTATGGGGGCGACAGAAGCCGTAAATTAATATTGGTAGATTATGGTTTTCGTTTACCGTCAGCATTGGACAATCGCCCGCTTAATTTCCACGAGTTTGAAAACATGTTCAGCCAAACGATTTACGTTTCTGCCACACCGGGAGATTATGAGCTGGAGAAAACAGGCGGTATTGTTGTAGAGCAGGTGGTAAGGCCAACCGGATTATTAGATCCACCAATAGAAATACGCCCTTCTGTAAACCAGATTGATGATTTGCTGGATGCAATCGATCAGCGTATAAAAAAAGGGGATCGTGTGCTGGTAACTACGTTAACCAAACGCATGGCGGAAGAGATGGATAAATACCTGCACCGGATAAACATCAAATCAAAATACATTCACAGCGAAGTTGATACATTGGAACGCGTTGAAATATTAAGGCAATTGCGATTGGGAGAAATTGATGTACTGGTGGGTGTAAACCTGCTGCGTGAAGGATTGGATTTGCCGGAAGTATCACTGGTAGCGATTCTTGATGCCGATAAAGAAGGTTTTTTACGCAACGAAAGAAGTTTAACACAGACGGCTGGCCGTGCAGCAAGGAACGTGGATGGACTGGTCATTTTTTATGCTGATAAAATGACGGAAAGCATGCAGCGCACCATAGATGAAACCAGCAGAAGAAGAGAGAAACAAGTTGCCTACAATATCGAACATGGTATTACCCCAACTACGATTATAAAAAGTAAGGAGCAAGTGTTTCAGCAAACATCTGTACTGGATATTAAAGGATTTGATCCTAAAAATCCATACGCCATTGCCGGAGATCAGGATATGATTACGGTAGCTGCAGAAGAAACAGCAGTTTATCAAACAATACCGCAAATGGAAAAGGCCATCGGCAGAATTAAAAAAGATATGGAGAAAGCTGCGCGTGATCTGGATTTTATGGAAGCTGCCCGCTTAAGAGATGAAATGTTTGGTATGCAAAAACAGCTGGGTGAAATGAAAAAATAATAGGGCATCTTACTTATGCTATAGAATGTATCATCAAAATATATCATAAGTAATTGCTTTATAATTTTATAAAAAAATTTGCAATAAAATACTTACACGCTCCGTTCTAGGAGCAATCCTCCCCTGCTATATTTTTTATTTTTAAAATCCATTGTTTTATGAGAAGACGTCACCGTCGCGTGCTGTTTAATTTATTTGCATTTTCTTTATTGGGAACTGCCATTTACCTGAATATGTTTCGCATGCAGGAAAAAACGGTCATTTCTTCAGTTAATAAGTATAAAGCTATTAGTAAGGAGAACGGGAAGATCAACAGTTTGTCAAAAACTACTATTAAAGCAAATTAAAGAAATCGATTTATAACTTTGTGTGATGTTTTGTTTATCATAATAGCTGGCTTTTAAGCCGGCTATTTTTGTCTGAACCGGGATGTATGAGATTGATGGGATTTTTGGGATAGGATAGCTGAATTTGAAATTTTTGGATGAATGGATTAGTTGTTCAGTCTTTGTTTTCTTTGCTTCTTTGCTGT
>JBDUAY010000196.1:0-10124 GCA_040004415.1 Bacteroidota bacterium
TCTGAATAACCCACTTCATTCATTACCTCAAAAATACTTTTCCTGCCTTTTTCTAACGTTTTTTTTGCGACTTCTACTTTTACACGTTGCAAATATTCCAACGGCGAATTGCCGGTGGCCTTAATAAAACGCCTGTCAAAATTCCGCCTGCTTATCATTAACTTAGCGGCCAGTTCTTCAAAGGAAATTTTTTCAGTCAAATTTTCTTCAATATAAGTTTGAGCTTTGCAAATCAATTCATCACCATGGTTCTTCTGCGTTTGAAAAATGAAGAAGGGTGATTGCGATGTTCTGTCAATATCAATTTGGAAAATTTTTGAGCAGAAAATAGTGGTCTGCCTGTCAAAGTATTTCTCCACTAAAAAAAGCATCAGGTTTAAAAAAGAATACGCACCGCCGTTCGTGTATATCCCTTTTTCGGCGATGATTAGTTTATCGGGAAGAAGATGTATGTTTGGAAACATCCGCCTGAAATCGTTGGCCGCATTCCAGTGCGTGGAACAAGTTTTTTCTTCCAGTAAGCCGGTAGCGGCGAGCAAAAATGCGCCCGTGCAAATGCTGGCAATTTCAGCCCCAGCTTTGTATTGCTGCCTGATCCATGTAATAAGATCTTTATTCTCTTTAATTACATTCTCATAATCATAAGACAGGGATGGTATAATTAACAGGTCAGTTTTTTTTATATCATTAATATTTACCGGATGAACTGAAAAAAAACCAGTATTTGATTTCAGTTCTGTTACAAAACCCACGATACGAATTTCCATCATTGGCCTGTTTCCCATTTTTCGCCAATATGTATCCGCCCGGGACAGTATTTCAAGCGAACCCGTTATGCTGCTTAAGTTGACGTTGCCTTTTGGAACAACAATTGTCACTTGCTTCATGATCATAAATTTAAATAAAGATACGCGATCATCTTGTCTAAATCGCCCCTTTATAATGGCTGATTCACACCCTGCAGTTACAAAATTAGGACCGTAAGTTTGCCTTGTTTATATTAAAAAATTGAAAGTCAAAAACCATATCAACATGAATACGCCAGATTTTAGCACAACTATTTTGGTAGATCAAACGGCCGCGGCAGCATTCAATGCTGTCAATAATGTCCGTGGATGGTGGTCAGAAGAAATTGAAGGCAGCACAGACAAACTACATGATGAATTTACTTATCATTACGAAGATGTCCATCGCTGCAAAATGAAGTTAATAGAAGTTGTTCCTGGCAAAAAAGTGGTTTGGCTCGTGCTGGACAACTATTTTAGTTTTACAAAAGATAAAAGCGAATGGAAGGGCACCAGAATTATTTTTGACATTGCCGGGCAGGGTGATAAAACGCAAATCCATTTTACGCACCAGGGTTTGGTTCCCGGATATGAATGTTTTGATATCTGCCGAAATGCCTGGACGCAATACATTCAGCAAAGTTTATTCAGCCTGGTAACTACCGGTAAAGGGCAGCCGAACAGTACTGGCAAACCGCAGACTGAAAATGAAAAGAGACTTGGTAGTGCGTAAGTTTGTTATGATAGCATCCGGCGCCTGCCCCGCAATATTTAATCATAGTAAACCAAAAAAATTATATGAACGATTATAAAAAAAGCATTACCGTAAACAAACCATTAACTGAAGTCTACGCGGCTATTACTGAGCGTATTTCGGATTGGTGGAGTAATGACCTGGCCGGTGCTGCGATACATGCAGGCGACAGTTTCACCATCGCATTTGGTAAAACCCGGAAGGCATTTGACATAATAGAAGCAATACCAAATGAGCAGGTAATATGGAAATGTACGAATGCTTATATTGATATGGCTTCCCTGGAAAACAAAGCAGAATGGATAGGCACCAGGCTAATTTGGACAGTACATGCCGGCGGCCAAAATACAATCTTAACTTTTTTGCACGAGGGTTTACACCAGGGATTTGAATGTTATAACGTGTGTGAAGCTGGCTGGGATAAGTTCCTGGCGAGTTTAGAATCCTTCCTTGAAACAGGTAAAGGCAAGCCTTTTTTGAAGACCGCATAGAACAATATTGAAAACCATATAACTGTTCGGAGGATGGAACACCTTCCGAACAGTTGCCGTGAAAACACCAACAGCCACAATGCAGTCCAATTTATTTTTTATTCTCTGTGTATATGGATTGTATTTCCATTTTGCGAATTACTGTATGAAAAATGTCCTGACGCAAAGCGTGGATACTTTGCTTTATACTTTTCATAGAGTTCATTTGTTTGCTTTTTGTCGTTTACCGTCATATCTGTATCTGAAATGATTATGGAATACAGATTTTTTTCATCGGCAACAACCCCATCTTTTGTCAAATCAGTTATCAGCAATTTAACCTGACGCTGATCTTCTTCTGCGTTTTTCTGATCGATCTTTGCCAACGCCTGATCTTTTATAGCCTTCTCCTGGCCGAGCTTTGCCTGCATCTGATCTTTTGCAGCCCGCTCCTGGTTAAGCTTTGCCTGGTGCTGATCTTCGTCAGCTTTCTTTTGATCTATGTTTGAAAGCTCCCGGCTTTTCATTGCTTGTTCCTGGTCAAGCTTCGCCTGGGACTGGTCTTTTGATGCCTGTTCCTGTGCCAGCTTTGCTTTTCTTTGGTCCTGCATAGAGCGTTCCTGCATGTGCTTTGATTCAACCTGGTCTTTCATTGCCTGTTTTTGATCTTCGTTTGCTTTTTCCTGGTCAACCATCGCAAGTTTCTGATCTTTCATCGCCTGCTCCTGGTCTTTTTTTGCCTCAATTTTATCTAATCTGAGCTGCTCTTTTATTTTAGCAATGACCGTTTCATATTGTCCATACTGATCAGGTGGTACCTGCTTTCCATCCACATCCAATGCTGTTATTTTTTCGTTGACCATTTCCATTTTGTATTCTATGTTGTCAATAACAGCCCGGATCGTTTCCTTGTTATTGCCAGGTTCATCACTGGTGCTGGAATAGCCGGTGGGGTATGCCTTTTTCCGTTGTGTTTTTTGTTGCGCAAATGTGCAGGTTACTGCAATGCTCAATAATAACAATATGCTGTACTTTACAAATATTTTTTTCATTTTTTTAAATTTTAGTTTATGAAATAGCAATAGAACATCCTCCCATTACAAGTGGGTTTTGAAAAACGCATACCATAAAAGAGGAGAGTTGAGCGGATAAAATTTTACCGGGATGTCACCGGGACCATTTTTCCTGGCCCATTATTGAAAAGATTGAGTTTGTATTTTCAGATGTTCACGTTCGGCATCTTTTTTATACTGAAGCGCCTGCTGTTGATTTAATTTGGCCTGCTCTGCGTTTGGCTCTGATGCAGCCTGATCTTTCATTGCCCGCTCCTGGTCCAGTTTTGCATATAATTGATCGTTCATCGCACGGTCCTGGTCCGCTTTAGCCCGCGCCTGATTTTTCATAGCCAGTTCCTGGTCTAATTTTGCTTTGGCCTGATCGCTCATCGCTTTTTGCCGATCCAGCACGGCCTGCCCCTGATCATAAAATGCTTGTTTTTGATTGAGCAATGCGGCTTCACGATCTTTCAATGATTTCAAACGGACAATTGCGGTCAACTGTTTCTGGCGGTCTGCCGCTGCCTGGCTTTCAACAATCATTCCCGGCAGCGTGATTGATCTTTTTGCTGGAACTATTCTTTTAGCGTCATCCAAACTTTTCAGGATGGCTGTTGTTTTCGCCTGGATTTGTTTTTGTAAGCGGGGAGCTATTGGCGTACTAATGATCGTATAATGATCAGTGATCTTACTGGACACGTTATAAACCGGAATTTTTGTTTCAGCTGCATTTTTCTTTTGTGCAAACACAACAGTGCCTGCTCCCGCAATCAATACAATAAAAGTAATCAAATAAAATAATTTGCCTGGGAGCGCAGTTACTGGATCAGCTCCGCCAATGATACGGGTAACCCTGCGCAGTAAATGATCTTTTTTTCCGGGAAAAGCAGTTACATAAGATTGTCCGTACAATTCATGTTCCTTAAAACTAATAAGTGCCTGCACCAGTCCCCGTTTGTTTTTTGTTTGAGCAAGCGCTATATCATCACAACAGTTTTCACGCTCTTCTCTCAGCCACGATGATATCCATATAACAGCTGGGTTGAAGAAAAAAAATGTTTCAATGATATACTGAAAAATATTAACCAGGTAATCGTTGCGCCTGATATGTGCCAGTTCATGCAATAAGATAGCTTGAACCTGCTCTGGCGGAAGTGATGAAAGCAAGCCAACGGGTATTAATATAATTGGTTTGAGGTGTCCAACTACAACCGGCATTTTCATATAACCGGACTCAAGCAGCACAATTGCTTTACTAATATGCAATGTTTTACCCAGCTGGTTAATTCTGTTCGTCCAGTACAAACCGGGCTGTATAATTTGCCTGCGTTTTATCTGCTGGTTATACAATAAAGCAGTGCACATTTTTATGGTCTTCATACTAAAAAATACCAACCACACAATTACAATAAATCGTTCGTGCGCAGAAAAAAAAGCAATAGCCATGCCCGGTAGTTGTTGCAGTAGTATATTGCTAAAAAACATCTTCGATAGTTGGATGCCCAACATTGTTTTTACGGTGGCTGTTGTATTGGCGGAAGAGTAATTGGTTAGCTCCCACATAAAAGTAAAGACTGCCGCAAGCATAAAAAGTGCGAACACTGATAGCACTATATTATACCTGGCGGCGGAAGTCCACTTTTTAGCAAGCATCAGGATTACAACAATGATCGCTGCCATTATCACGCCCTGCCACAGGGAGTGGATCAGCGTCCAGCAAAAAGCTGCAACTAATTTATCTGTTACTATCCCGGTTAAAGGCGAATCCATATTATTTATTTTTTTTGTTCATGCCAGCCAATAGTGCTTTCATTTTTTCCAATTCCCTGACTGACGTTTTATCATCTTTCAGCAACGCCATCATTAAATCACTGGCAGAACCATTATACATTGAATCAACAAAACGTCCCAGCATATTGCCTTTTACTTTTTCTTCCGCAACCGAGACCGTGTAAACATGTTTCATATTGGTTTCATCCCGGTTCAACATGCCTTTTTCTTTCATCACCTGCATCAGTTTCAACGTAGAGGTGTATTGCACAATATCTTTTTGTTCATTCAGGGTGTCATGCACAAAACGCACGGTGGATGGACCGTTCCGCCATAATATTTGCAATACATCCATTTCGGTTTTTGTGGGAATTATTTCCTTGTCTTTATCCTTTTTCAAATTCATGAATTAAAGGTATGTATTAAAAACGTACGTTTTGTAATTTAGGGTTTATTTTTTAACATCTTTTTTTCGGTTGAGCAAAATTTTTAAGATTTTTTCCATGCCCTAAAAAAGAAAACCCGGCTAAATTGCCGGACACAAAATATCTGGAGATGCTTATAATAAGTATGCAGAATGCATTAAGATGTTGCTATGCGGGTGCGAACGCCTGGAGTTGCGGGTAAAGCAATTTTACAATAGCGCGCTCAATTATGTCAGGTATCAATGGCTTACTAATGGTCAGGTCGGCCTTTGATTTAAAACCCATGGATCTTTCTCCGTAGTTATTAATCATGATTAGCTTAGCTTCCGGGTATTTAGCCTTCACATACCTGATAAACTCAAGCGCAGAATGATCCTGCAGCTGTTTATCAAAAAACAAAAGAGAAGGCATTTGCTTATCTATGTGTTGCCGCGCAGCATTAAAATTAGTAACAAAACTTGCTTTGATAAGATACTTGCGAAGAAGGGCACTTACCTGGAACCATGAATCAACATCGTCGTCTGCGATCAGCACATTATACATCGGCGGTAATATAAAAAGTGGCGAAAAAGTTGCCTTGGTTACATTATCAAGGTAAGCACATTAATTTTTAATTCAAATCGTGTTCAATTAATGTTTCATTAATTTGAAATACAGATCGTTTAGTTAAAACCTGTTCCCAGTCAAGTCCGAACGGGCATTGAAGAGAGCCACTGTGTTTCGGGAAAAGGGGGAAGGTTAAAATAAAAATCCTTAAATAAACGAGATTGAATTTGAATAGGACAAATGATAATGTTAAGGCGTATTTCCTGGCGGATAATAATAAAAAAGGGCTGCATAGAAATGCTGCCCCGTTTAAAATCCAATATCCTATGAAAAACCAATGCGAAACTATGGGTTCATTTCTATAATTGTAAAAACTTTCGATAAAGTGAGCAATTTCTGCGCCGACTGGTGGATAAATCAATTTAAACCGTTTTATTACCGGGCTGGCTGACTTAAAGAAGTTTTTTTATGGTAGCATTAATAATATTGCTGGTGAATGGCTTACTAATAAATAAATCAGCTCCTTCACTCAGCGCCCTGGCGCGATCTTCCTGCAGGTCGTAACCAGTTATCATTACAATTTTAGTCTGGGGATAATTACTTTTTATATACCTGATAAAATCGAGGCCAAACCCGTCTGGCAGGTGATTGTCGAGGAATATAATCGCGGGGACTTCCTGGCCGAGCCTTTTGGTGGCGGCTTCTAGGTTATTAACGTAGTAAGTTTTTAAATTGTGCTTCCGAAGGATATTACTTAATAATATCCAGATATCTGTCTCATCGTCTATGATTAATGCGTTGGGCATTTTGTAAAATAAATAGTTAGTAAAGAAGGTTAACGATCGGTAGTCACAGGTAGGACGATAAACCAGGAAAAAACCAGCGTCGGCATTAAAAATTGGCCGTTTCACGGCAGGGCTTGTCTTTGATTGGGGAAAAAATTATTTGAAAACAACCAGGATAATTCAGGAACCTTTGAGCAATACCAGCAGTAACTAAATTGCCAGATCTTTTCCTATATAAAGTATAAAAAATGATTACCTGTTTTCAACTAAATACATACCAAATTTAGGCCGGGACAGTTTATCGGACCTCTTGTTGCGACTGAAAACAAATCCTCCAAAAAATAATGGAGGTTATACGTCCGCAAGGGGCATGGCAATTTGCATATGCGCTTAGATGTTAGATTAAAAATTGCGTTACAAAGTGCTGGTGCCAGCGGTGGCCATAACATGCACTTCGACAGGAGGGATATCGTTGATCCGCGGCGTATCATAAACATGAAAATTGGTCTCAACGCCGTGCCTTCTTTAAAGTGTGTTGCATGTTTGGTTGCAGCACCGATGGCCATTACAATACGACCTTCTACTTGTGCTTGTATGATACCCGGGTTAACAATACCCGCCACCATCCATCAGGGCAATCACTAAGGGGTTGACACTATTTTTGTTTTTCACGCTCCTTCTTGTTATTTTCTTTTTCCTGTAAAGACATTTGACCTTTTTCTACTTCTACCTGCTCAACGGTAACTGCATATTCTGAAGGATAGATAGGCTCGCCATATTCAATGGCATAAGCCTTGGTAAACTCTGCTCCAAAATATAAAATGATCGCGGAATAATAAATCCACAATATTAATACCACCAGGGAACCGGCAGGCCCGTAAATAGTACCGATGTTATTTTTGCTGATGTAAAAAGAAATACCAAATTTTCCGAGGAGAAACAGGATTGTTGTTGTTATTGCTCCGGCAATTACATCGCGCCAGCGAATTTTTGCATCAGGTAAAACTTTAAAAATGATGGCAAAAATAAAACACGTAATGGCGATACTGATAACAAGATTCAGTATGTAAAATAGTGTAATAGTAACATCTGGAAATTTCCCTTTTAGATAATCACTGAATCCTTCCATCAGTGCCGAGATGCCAAGTGAAACCAGCAATAAAAAACCGAGGCTGACAATTACGGAGAAAGATATAAACCTGTTTTGAATCATTTTTAGCCATCCTTTTTTTGGCTTTGCTTTTAAACCCCATATCATATTAATTGAGTCCTGCATTTCCGCAAATACACTGGTAGCTCCAATCAAAAGTACCATTACACCAATGATGGAGGCCAGCATCGTTTTACCACTCAGCGAGGCATTTTTTATTATCTGCTGTAATTGAATTGCGGTATCATTCCCCACAAAACTTTGTAACTGTCCGTACACTTTTCCTTCTGCAGCATCCCGGCCAAAGAAAAAGCTGCACATAGTAATAATGATTAATAAAAGCGGTCCCATAGAAAAAATCATATAGTAAGCCAATGATCCACTAAGCTTGGGCACTTTATCATTTAAAAAACCGCTGAACGAATTCTTGATTATTTTCCAAATGGTCGAAATTGAATGTTGTATATGCATATAAAGCCTGCGCTGTTTAACAGGCTGATTCCAAAATCCGCGCCATTTGATTGGCGCTTTTTTTTAGAAGGAACATGCCAGACACAACAACCGATATATTTGAAAGAGGGGAAGCGATTACCCATTTATTTAAAATGCTGGCAATGACAAGAAATATTGAAAAAAGGCCGTATGCAATTAATGGCTTATTTCCATACCCTGTTTGTGGTATTGCCTTCTCAAAAGATCTTTTTACTTTTAGGGAGCTTTATTTTTTGTATAGCACCTTAACCGCAGGCTTTTCGCTCAATCATTCCCTATTAAAATTTTTCTCCGGTTGTAATCATATTAAATATTCCATATGCCATTTTTTGATTTTCATTGCCATCCGGGTATGAAATCCCGCCTCGCTCCCAAAGGACAAGAACCAAGTCCCTGGTCGCCTATCCATGTACAACTGGACATTTTGCATTCCATTAAAATAAATATTAGTCCGCTCTTTGCCGATGCACTCGATTCCCAGGCAAGCCTGCAACAATTGTGGCAGGGAGGCGTAAATCTTATCGGGCTGGTTATTCACAGCATAGAAAAACATGTAGCCGCCGGCTTACTCGAATTAGGCATTATAAAAAACGGAAGGATACTTCAGCTGGATCCACAAAAGTTGGCAGCCAATGCCAGCGGGGATCAATATTACACCATTGCAAACGGTGAAATTCAATGGTTAGTGGATAACGCCAATCCTCCCGCTTCAATGGGATTGCCACAGGGTACTAAACTCAAATTCATTCGTTCTATAAATGAATACGACCGGAATGATCTCAATACAATTCATGCACTGCTAATATTGGAAGGATCACAAAATCTTTTTAATAATTACGAGGCGCCAGATGCGGCGCAACAGTTTATTCAAAATCTGGATGATCTCACCAGTCGTTTTCGCCTGTTTGCGATGAACCTTTGCCATTTTCAACAACAGCCGGTTGCCAATCATGCATTTGCCATGCAGGTGCTAAGTAATGTTGAGCCGTTTTATCCCACTGGCAACGGCATTACAGAATGGGGCTTCACGGCCATCCGTGAATTATATAAACGTGGTATTTTAGTTGATATCAAGCATCTCGGCTTTCATTCAAGGCAAGAGCTTTACCGCATACGCCAGGAAGAACAAATAAAACTGCCCCTCATTTGCAGCCATGCCGGTGTTACCGGTATCAGCTCAATGGAAAGGCTCAATTATATTTATCATGAACCACCACAGGATGAAGGCACTGCATGGAAAATTTATTATTTAAAAAAATGGGGACATGTACAGGATACTGCTTACGACATGACAAGCCTGAACTTATATGATGAAGATATTGAAGAAGTAATTATTTCGGGTGGTATGATAGGCATATCCCTTGACCAGCGTATCATTGGTTTTCCAGCGGATGAAGCAGAACTTTATCAAAATGGCATTTATCCAACTGACCTCGACTATATTTCAAAAAATGAAGCAGCTGCTTTTTTTGGCCCGCAATCACCTTCCAGTTGTCAGCCGAGACAAGAGAATAACGACGAAGTAATGAATTTTGATGATGCTGTTAACCAAAACCTGGGTGATACCAACGATCTGCATGCGCATTATTTTTTAAACCAGGCATTGCACATCTTAACCGTTGGCAAAAAAAGTAAACGCGGTATTAGGCTCTCGGATGCGGCAAAAAGTATTTGCATCGGATCTGATCTCGATGGTCTTGTAAACCCGATAGACTGCTGTATGAGTACCGCTAAGTACGTAGATTTTAAGAAACAACTATTAACTATTATGAATAAAAAAAGCTTTTGGCGTGGCACCGGTTTTTCAGGTAACGACATTAACCCCGCTTCTTTTTTGGATGATATTTTCTTTAATAATGCATTGGCTTTTCTGCAGAAAAATTTTATTTAAT
>JBDUAY010000007.1:0-31723 GCA_040004415.1 Bacteroidota bacterium
GGATGATTGGAAAAGAACGGTTGATGATGCTGCCGCCATGGGGCAGAAATATGTTATTAGCCCGTGGCTTGACGATAGCCTGCGTAAAAACTACGACGACCTGGTGCGTTACCTGGACGTGTTTAATAAATGTGGCCAGTTGTGCCAGAAATCGGGGATGAAATTTGGTTACCACAACCATGATTTTGAATTTAAGGTGAAACTAAATGACATAAATGTTTTTGATATCATTCTCAATAACACAGACCCTGCATTGGTTATCCAGCAGCTTGATATGGGCAACATGTACAATGCCGGTGCCAAAGCATTGGATATTGTTACCAAATATCCCGGCAGATTTATTTCCATGCATGTAAAAGATGAAATAAAAAGCAGTGGCCAGGACCCTTATGAAAGCACCATATTGGGCAAAGGAATTTTGCCGGTAAAAGAGATAATTGATCTGGGTAGAAAATCAGGGGGCACTACATTGTTTATTATAGAACAGGAATCTTACCAGGGACTCGCACCTGTTGATTGCGCGAAAGAAGATCTAAAAGTTATACGTGGATGGGGATATAAATAAGAATGGAAGGCTGTATTGGGGATTTGCAATTAAGTGCTGATTTCAAATCCCCAATAACTAATTCCTTTATGCTGCTGTATAAGCGTTCACTACTTCATGAATAAACCGTAGTTTCTCTATCACTGCCGCTGAAATAATAAACGGATAAAAATCCTGGTGCCCCATACTTCGGTTTAAGCTATTTACTGCAAACGTAAGCGGTAACCACATTTTTATAATGTCATCAAAGCTATTCGTGTTATAGGGATCACGACCTATTCTGGCCTGCATTTCCAGATCATCGCCGGCTTTTCCCGGATTGATGACAATACCGAAATTATAAGCGGTTTCTAAGGTATCCATCAGGTGGAGGTAGTGCGACCAGCTTTCTGCCCAATCTTCCCAGGGATGGGAAGTGGCATACGGGCTTATAAAATTATTATTCCAGTCTGCCGGCACACCATTCTCATAATATCTTTCCAATGATTGTGCATAGTCAGCACTTTCATCTCCAAAAACTTTTCTATATCTTTCAACACCTGTATGATTGGTTTTAAAAAAAACTTCCCAATAGTAATGGCCGATTTCGTGGCGAAAATGCCCCAGCAGCGTCCTGTATTTTTCCCCAAGATCTAATTTGTGTCTTACACGCTGCGCTTCATCGGCCTCATCTATATTAAGGGTGATAACTCCATTGTCGTGTCCGGTCATTACTTTTTTCTTAGGATCCGTATCAGCCATAAAATCAAAAGCAATTCCTGTTTCTTCATCACCCTGCTTTGCTTCAACGGGGAGGTGTAAGCGCAACAAAGAGAATACAAGCCGGTGCTTGGCAATTTCAATAAGTCTCCATCGCCTGGTGTTCTCCTGGTTATCCAGGGAGGGTATTGTTCTGTTTAAACTACAGGCAATACAAAACTCGCCTGCTTGCGAAGCGGGTATGATCCAGTTACAGGTAGCGTGTATAGCGTTGGTGCAAAGCCGCCACACCTGCTTGTTATTATTGATATTTGTAAATTCTTTCTGATTGATTGGTACAAGCGTAATCATCGAAAGTGTGCCGGCATCAAATCCAACAGGCGATCCGCAATTGAGACAAACCGTATTTTCAAAGTACAACAGGTTCTGGCACTTCGCGCAGGTATAGAGTTTCATTATTTATTTGTATAATTTTTATTTCCCCAGTTATGACAATATTCATACCGGAAGGGCAGGGTATGATGCAGGTCTGGAAGGCACCGGGCACAGGGTCTAAACAATGAAGGCTGGCACGTTTCCCCTATGCCTTTCACCTTCCACTCCAGGCCTTAGTTGCTCCATGTATTATTAGAATCATCCGCATCTACGAAAATGCCACCGTTTAATGTAAGTGATTTAATTTTCTTTTTCGTTTCAATATTTACGGTTGCTTCTTTTTGATTAGTGATCCAGATAGCCGGTGTCTGATGAATGCTTTCTTTGGATCCATCCATATAATTAACCAATACATCTACCGGGGCCGGGTAGCCACCAATGTTTTTTATAGTGATTGAATAACCGGATGCCGATTCGTTTACCTGCTGAACAGCAAAATCAATATAGTGATTGCTGAAATACCAATTGGTCCAGAACCAGTTCAAATCTTTGCCCGCGCTGGTGTTGAACGAATAAAAGAAATCCCAGGGTAATGGGTGTTTCCCGTGCCAGCGATCTATGTATTCGTGCAGGCATTTTCTAAATAAATCATCGCCGAGTAAATCTTTGAGCGCCAGGTATCCAAGGGATGCTTTGCCATATGCATTGTTACCATAAGCCGCTCCGCGTAAAACGTTGGCAGAAGTAATAATAGGAAAGTCTTCTTCCGCAGAAGCATCGTGTATCCATTGATTAACACGGAAGCGTTTGTAAAATCCTTCTGCTACCTGGTTGCCCAAATCTTCACGGCCGATCAGCAATTCAAAAGTAGTAGCCCATCCTTCATCCATAAAAGCATAACGTGCTTCATTGATACCCATATAAAAAGGAAACCAGGTATGTGCGATCTCATGCTCAACAACAAATCTGGAAAAATTTAAATCCTGCGTTGAGCCATCGTTCACCATCATGGGATATTCCATATCTGCATAGCCCTGGAAAATAGTTGTTTTTGGATACGGGTAAGCAACGCCAGGCCATTTGTGCGATAACCAGTCGAGCGAATGCCGGCCGAATGAAACCATGCTATGATAATCTTTTGCGGTATCGTTGTATGCAGCCTGCACGCTGGCGCGGCGTTGCGTGGCATCATCAACCACCACGCTGGAGGCATCCCAGGTATAATGATCACTCAGCCCAAGTGTTACGTCAGAAATATTTGCTCCGGTCCATTTCCAGGTATTAAAGGTATGGTGTGCGGTTACTTTTTTTGATGCCATATCCTGCGGGTTGGCAATATTCATAATGGCATCTGTGGTCATTGATTGTTTCAATTTTTTTGCGAATGCAGGCTGCAATACCTCATCTGTATTTTGCAGCGTACCCGTTGCCCAAACAATATAATTGTCTGGCACTTTTACGCTGAGCGTATAATCATTAAAGTCGTTATAAAACTCCTGTTGATCAGTGAAGTCAAGCCTGTCCCAGCCATAATAATCGTCGTACACGGCTACACGCGGATAGAAGTATGCTAAAAAATAAGTTGTAGAATCAATCATTCCTTCACGGTTACTTTGCAAGGAGATTTCGTAATGCCAGTTGAAAGATAATTTTACTGAATCATGCGGCAATAGTGAATTCGGCAGGTCGATACCCTGCCAGGTAAAATGACTGTCAGGTTCAATCCAGTCTGCAGCTTTTCCATTAATGGTTAATCCGTCAATGTGTGTGCCGGAGGTCAGGTATTGATCGCTTGTTTCTGTATAACGAAGCGCATTCGGTTTATGGATATTCAGAATTAATTTTATAACGAGGTTATTCAGCGTATCCGGACTATTATTAATATAGCTAATGTCTTCTGTTCCTGTAATGTTGCGGTCTGGCGGCGCAGCTGTAACCGTTATATTGTAACGTCCGAAATTCTGCCAGTATTTGCCAGATGGTTTTCCATCCATGGAACGGGTGCCTTTTTTATAGGCATCTTGTACATTGCGGGGCATGTATAAAGATTGAGCATTTGTACAAACCACGCAGGCAAGCAGGAAGCTACAAGTATGAAATAATTTGATCATATTAAGTGTTTGATGAGGAAAGGTAAAAATAGAGTTATGATGCGAAACAGGGAATTATTTAAATGTCAGACCCGCTGACCTTGTGTGCCGGTCTTTGTTCTTCTGCCGGAATAATCAGGCTAAGGTTTTAATTTCTTTTATATAATCGTATTGCAAATCTTCATGAAAACCTGCAACGGCAGCATTGATTTTTTTTATTTGTGCCTCATACAGGTTTACCAGTACGACACTGTTGTTAAAACGAATACCGGAATTTTTCATTTTCTGGCAGAAATAAATAAGCAATTCTGCTTCCGCCTGCTTAGACGCGGTATAACGTATATGCTTGCCTGTTATACGTAGTATTTTGCGCAGTGTCTTTTTGGCAAAGTATATATGACTTATATTAATTTCTGTAAATTGTTCGTCGATCTCTTTTTTCACACTTTCGATATAGGCGGCCATATCATTTTCTTCGAATAACAGGTATGATAGTAATTCTTTGTTGTCCTTTTTATATTTGGCGAGTTGCAGGCACAATGCTGACAAACGTGCAGGCGCAAGATTGCCTAATTCATTTTTTATTTCGCTGATGCTGGCTGCTTTCATAATTAAGAAGTAATGCGGATTGCAATATATTACGTGTTACGCAATAAATGAAACTGTTTCACGCAGCGGGCAGTGCGGAGCGGCGGACGCAGAGAATCGTTTCAGTAAAAGACATAGCAAGCTAATCCCAAAATCCTTTAATCCAATAAATCCCCGTTCAGACAACTTTCACGCAGCGGGCGCATCGAAGCAGCGAACACCGCACACACTATTATTTCACGCCCGCCTGAATGACGAAGCCGGGCAGGCAGAGATAGCAAAGAAAGTAATGAAGAAATAAGGTGTTAATCTAATGGTGGCTCCGTTCCGATACATCCCAATAATTTCATCCATCCAACAAATCCCAATTCAGACAATTTTCACGCAGCGAATTGTTTTTACCGTTGCTATAGAATAAGAAAATGCCGCTTCAATTCAGAAGCGGCAAACTAACAGAGGATTTGTTTATGGTTTAATCTTTCGTTTCCAGTAAACCCTTCCATATGAGGGCGCCTAAAATGCCACCGATGACTGGCGCAACAATAAATAACCACAGCTGCGATAATGCCTTACCGCCCGCGAACAGTGCAGGTCCGAGGCTTCGTGCGGGATTTACGGAAGTTCCTGTAACAGGAATAGCAACCATGTGTATCAGCACGAGTGTAATGCCAATAGCGAACCCCGTCATCGGGCTATTACCCAATTTAGAGGTGGTTGCAAAAATGACGAGTAAGAAGAGGCAGGTCATTACAACTTCAGTTATAAAAGCTGCGGTAGCTGAATAATTTCCCAGGTAGCCTTCACCCCAACCGTTGGAACCAAGGCCCCATTCACCTACCCCTGTAAAACCATTTTTCCCACTAACAATGGTGTACAAAATACCAGCACCCGCGATGGCGCCTGCGAACTGTGCAATGATGTGGCCAATAGCTTCTTTGACACCTATTTTGCCTGCTACGAGCAAAGCAACAGTGATAGCGGGATTAATATGACAACCAGAAATCGGCCCGATTGCGTACGCCATGGCAACTACTGCCAGGCCAAATGCGAGTGAAATGCCCAGCAATCCAACACCGGAGGGTCCTTTTTCTGAAACACCTGATACAACTGCTGCACCGCAGCCGAATAAAACAAGCGCGAGGGTACCGATGAATTCGGCAGTCATTTTTTTCATGCAAATAGTTTTGGTGTATATGTTATGATTTTTATAGTAGATAAAAATTGAAATAGGGTTGCTTGCAGGTGGAAATTTTATGCCGGAAAGATTTCTGGCCCCTTTTCCCACGTAGGTGTATCACCGGCCATGTTGCAGAGGATTACATACGACTATTAGTTAGGGGTCATAAATAGATCAGGATAACGAACACTTCGCAACATCGATTCAGGTCTCCCCGCCAGTTGGCGAAGGACTGGAGGTGGATGGGTGCTACTCATAATCTTCCATACCGCCAACAATATGCCCGTAATTGACAAGCAGTTCTTCGCCGGGTTGAATATCTTTTATGGCTTCAAATTCTTCGCCGTCGTTTACAGAAATAATATTTGGATGGTGAGAATGGTTGAGGTAATTAACGAGATCCATGAGTTTGAAACCATAATCAGGCACATAATAATTTTCATCGTCGAAAAGACAATAGGTTTCAATCAGATCTTTGGAATGTTGCGGTAATAATTCTACATCAGCAATTGGTAGTGTTATCCATTCACCTGTTCCTTTTGAAAATATATCCCTGCAGCCTTCCGGTATCGGCCTGATGGCAAAAACACCAATTCCATGAACCCCCGATGGCTTAAGCATCACATACGTATCGTTCTTCAGTTGGGCCAGTAATGCTTCTTTGGTCATAAATCATAATTATTTGGGGCCGGGCAAATGTAATTTAAAAACAGGTTTAGAGCACAGGCGGTGCATATTAATGCCGGATTAGTTAACCGCCCGGCACAAAATATATTGTCTTCAATTACGTTGTTGACTGGTAACCGGTCTTTAAGGCTGTGGATAACTATTTTTAGCCGGAAACTTTCTTAAGTTAAAATAAATATTACATGAAAAAAGTACTAGTCCTTTCTGTTTTTTTGCTTACCCTGGGGGCTGTTTCTGCACAAACGAAACCTGCTGCAAAAAAGAGCGCAACAAAAAGTAAAAGAGTAACTAAAAAAAGCACGTCTACCGTTAAAACAGAGTTTGATGAACTGGTTTGTTACGAAGATGGTCCGTGTACATTTAGTATTCATAAAGGAGATACACTGGTCTACGATGTATTTACAACAGGCAGCCAGTACACGATGCTGGTGATACCCAACAAATTCGATGCTGGTGTGGTAGCTGATTTTAACTGGATTGCTACCGGCAGTGTAAATAAAAAAGGCCATGTAACGATTAGCTCTAAAGCATTGTTGAGCGGCAAGAATTATTTGAGTACGTTGCCAGAAGGAGAATTGAAATTAACGGATGCCTCCGCATTGTGGCTTGGCGCAGATAATTTTAAGGATCTGTCGGGTAAACAAACACCTGTTGCTTTTGATGGCGGCAAACCGGATACTTTTTTAAGTCCGGATGAAGATGCGGTAAGTTCCCCGGTTAATTATAAGGGAAAAGATATTACCCTGGAGGGCTTTGCGATACAAACCAAACCAGAGGGTGAGCCGGACAGAAAAGAAATATGGGTGTTGAATATTTCCAGCAATTTGCTTATGTTTAAAATAAGCAGTACTAATTTTACGATGCAGTTAAAAGAAGTACATGAAAAGAAAATAAGCAGTGCAGCCCCTGTAAAAAAAGGAGCAGCGCCGGCAAAAAAGAAAGCCTGAGTTCGCTAAAAATTATTTGTAAGAAGGCTCCTTAACCGGAGCTTTTTTTTATTGTAATTTTTGCTCAGGCTGATGGAAATCTTCCCAAACAATAATTTTCTTCAAACCAGTTTGAAAATAATGGTGTGGAAAAAACGCCCTTTTATTTTTTAAATCGTAAAAGAAAAACGCCTTTGTTCATTTTTATACAGGGTCGAAGAACAATTAATGAAACAAAACGGGGTGTTTAATCTGGCATATATTTTTACTCATAACAGCTATTATTTCATTTTAAAAATATATGTTATGAGCAATACTTCCAATCCTGAACAGCAGGACGCAGTGAAAAAATTAAAAGAATTGATAGATCAGATTGATATGTGCCTTTTTTGTACAAATTTGAAAACGAACGATGGGTCCACTACCCGCCCGATGAGCACTGCACAAGTAGATGATAATGGAGATATTTGGTTTATGAGCGGAAAGGATAGCGATAAAAATAAAGAGATAAAAAAAGATAGCCGTGTCCAGCTTTTCTATTCTCACCCGGGCAAAAGCAGTTATGCAGTGGTGAATGGCACTGCCACCCTTTCAGAAGACAAGCAAAAGATTGAAGAGTTGTGGACACCACTTGCGAAAACATGGTTCAAAGAAGGAAAAGATGATCCCAACATATCGTTGATTAAAGTAAGCGGTATTACTGCGTATTATTGGGATACTAAGGGGAACCGGATGATTAATTTCTTTAAAATGGTTGCTTCCGTTGCAACAGGTAAAACGCTTGTTGATGCGGAACAGGGCGAGTTAAAGGTAAGCAGATAAGACTATGCTAAAGATTTTACAGTACAATGCCTGTTATTATAAAGATGTCCGTAGCGGGCATCTTTTTTTGTAACCAGGATAGTCTTTTATTTAATGATGTTCAATGCGTTTGTAACGATAGTTGCCTGTATGTTATTCACTTTGCCCTGGTATTCGCCATCTATCTGAAAATGGGCGTTTTTTTTCGAAATGATTTTAACTGATTGGGCCTGGTATAGCTCCGTTTTTGTTTTATCATATGGCTTATGCGTGACCATCATTTTAAATATCTCTGAAAAAGAAACTTTTTTTATCACCACTACTTCAAACAGGTCATCATCCAGCCGTCCTGCCGGATTGATTACTGCGCCACTACCATACCGGGTAGCATTTGCAATCACAACCATGGCCGCTTCTCTTTTTATAGAAGTATTATCAATGGTAATGGCTACATGCATAACAGCATGTTTCCATAATACTTTCCAGGCAGCTTTTATATAGCCAAACATGCCCCGCTGTTTCCTTGCTTCAAAAATTTTAATAACGGAAGCATTGAAACCGATATCGCTCAGGTGCACGCACAACTGGCCATTAATTTTTATGAGGTGGATTTTCTGTATTTCATTTTTAAGCAGGTGCTGCAACGCCCCTTGCTTATCACCTGGTATGCCAAGTTCCTTTGCCAGTCCATTGGCTGAACCTGCCGGCAGAATGCCCATAACAATGTCTGTATGCAACAGGCACTCTGCCACTAATTTTACCGTTCCGTCTCCACCTACTGCAATTACCCTGTCGGGAGATGAAGCATTTATTTTATCTTTAACAGTATCTATATTGCAGCCATGATGAAGAAAAAATTTTTCTATTGAGTACAGGGAAGATGCAAAATAGTGGTCGATTGCTGCAGGCCATTGAATAGCATGATTTCCTGAACCCGGATTGATAATAAAAAGTAATTTTAGCGGTTCATTGTTATTCATGCTGGCTTAGTAGTTGATACCGTTCAGGTGGATATAAAAATATAGCAAAATTGTCAAAGCAACCGGGAAGTAAAAAGTTTGTGAAAATATATCATGGATACGGCCATACGCAGGATCTGCTTTTGTATGGACATTTATTAAGCAGGAAAACAGTCACCCGGAAACGTTACAGCAACAATATCTTTTTAAACAGCATCTACCTGCTCAGGTTATTTTTTGTAAAACCGGTCGCCTGTGTGGATATTGAACTTCATTGGCAAAACCAGGTGTTGGAGCATAAAACCGAAGACGACGGCTTTATTAAATTTGAGTGGAAGTCTTTGCAATCCGTTCCGGCAGGATGGCACCGTGTGCAGGTTCAATATAATGACAAAGGAAATACAGTTGTTGGAGAAGGAGAATTATTCGTGCCGCACAAAACACAATATGGCTTTATATCTGACATTGACGATACCGTTTTGATTTCTCACTCGTCTACTATATTCAGAAGACTGCGAACATTATTTGCCACCAATCCGCATAGCAGGAAAATATTTGACGGCGTTGCACGGCATTATCATTTATTGTCGGTATCCAATACAACAGCAGAAGCACCTAACCCATTTTTTTATGTGTCAAGCAGTGAATGGAACCTGTATGATTACCTGGTAGATTTTTTCTCCTATAACAATTTGCCCAAAGGCGTGTTCTTATTGAATCATATAAAACGCTGGACCGAATTATTAAAAACAGGTAAAACAAAGCACGAGGGTAAATTAATCCGGGTAGCGCGCATTTTACAGGCCTTTCCAAACCAAAAATTTATTTTAATAGGAGATAATACACAGCGTGACCCGACTATTTATAAAGCGATTGCAGAAAAATATACCGGCCGGATACATGCTATCTATATCCGAAACGCAGATCCTTCCAATGAAATTGTTACCCGTGAAATGTTATTGCAGCTGCAACAAGCCTCTAATATATTTACCTGTTTTTTTACCACCAGCAATGAGGCCATTGAGCACTCGGTTGCTATTGGGCTCATAAATAGCCAGACGTGATGGCGTGACAGGGCTAATGGATTTTGCGTTTTTTCAATAACATCTGCTTTGCATGAGAATATTTATCTTTCGGAATTAAACTAATATGTAGGCTTATGTCAGACTTGCCAGTTATACCAGAGTTGCCTGGAAAAGCAGATCCTGGAAATGTTTTCCTTCGGTTCAATCCTATTCACCGTTTGCTGATAGCTTTTACGTTTGTAGCGATTACTTATTTATTAGTACGAAAAATAGTTTATGATCCGTTGGTCATGATTGTGGTTTTATGGGATGTGTTTTGTGTATCTATTCTTAGCACTGCGTGGATATTATTTTATACCTGTCCACCAGCCAAAATAAGGCAGATTGCGAGTAAAGTAGATGGAAGCCGCTTGTTTGTATTTTTTATTGTGGTGATTTGTTCGCTGGCAAGTATGGTTATTGTGTCGTTGCTGCTGTTTTCCAAAATTTCTTCACCAGAAAAAATTTTATATCTTATTGTAGCAATAGGAGGGATGCTGCTTTCCTGGATTATGGTGCACACGACTTTTACTTTTCATTATGCTTACATGTATTACGGAGACGATGACGAAACCCCTGAATTACATGCCGAAGGTCTTGACTTTCCGGAAGAAAAAGCACCTGATTACATCGATTTTGCATACTTCGCTTTTATAATTGGTATGACCTTCCAGGTTTCGGATGTGGTAATTACCTCGCGCGAAATAAGAAGAACCGCGCTAGCACATAGTTTGCTGGCTTTTGCGCTCAATACCTTTGTGATAGCGCTGACTGTTAATTTAATTGCGGGGTTGAAAGGATAGTTGCCCTGTTTAATACAGGTTACCTGGTATTTAGTTTGAAGACTTGGGCAATTCAGTTAAAATAGTTCGCTTCATTTTTAAAATTTAACCTTTCACCCGTAACGTTTACATTTGAAACTTAATCTTTACATATTTTATGCAGGCAAACTCTATACAGGAGGTTATTGATAATCTTGACACGATTATCAGCTGGAGTAAAGCACAGCAAAGCCCGATTGGTTATTTTGCCACGCTGTACCGGCGAATGACCATTGCCGTTAGAGACGGTATCCAAAACAATGCATTTGAAGACGGTCCGCGAATGGAACAACTCGACATCATTTTTGCCAGCCGTTACCTGCAGGCATGGGATTCTTATACACATCAGCAAAGGTGTACCAATGCGTGGTACACAACATTTGAAGCCTGCCGGGATCAAAAGTTAATTGTTTTGCAACACCTGATGGCCGGCATCAACGCCCATATCAATCTGGATCTTGGCGTTGCGGCTGCGACTATAGCGCCGGGTGAAAAAATATTTGCGTTGCAAAAAGATTTTGATAAAATCAATGATGTAATTGCCGCGCTCTCCCAGGATATCCAGGATTCATTGTGTAAAATCTGGTTTCCGCTGCGTGCCATTGAGAACATTGCAAACGGAAGCCAGGACACCGTACTTAATTTCAGTATTGGTTCTGCCAGGAAAGCCTCCTGGGCCAATGCACTGGCGCTTGCTTTTATGCCGGCGGATATCGCTGCGATTCATATCAATACACTCGATACTGCGGTAGTAACCATTGCCAGCCGCATCATTAATCCCGGGTTTTTGACAGCCATGCTTTTAGTTCCCGTGCGCCAAATGGAAAATACAGATGTCAGTAAGAATATTGCGTTGCTGCAGTAAGAGAAGTAAGCCGTCAATCTTTGATTAGGTTTTTTGTACCGGATGATGAAATTAAAGGTGAATAATTGATAACAGTCTGTTTTTTATTCTTTGTTGGTGAGCGGCGGCGTACCTCAGCATGACATCAATAAAAACTAAAACTTTGCCGGAACACCAACGCCCGGCAATGACGCCTTAATAAATTCCCTGATATCCTCATTGGCAGTAGCCAAATCCTGTTTGCGCAGGTACATCATATGGCCGCTGCGATAGCCTTTCCAGCTTAACCTGTCTTTTAGTTTACCACTGGGATCCATTTGCCACATGCTATATTTTGCATTGAAATAATCGCAAGCGCCATCATAATAGCCCGATTGCACCATAACATGCAGGTACGGATTTGATGCCATCGCCTGCCGTAAGTTTTCACCGGTTTTATTATTTGTATTATCCCACGGAAAAACATTGCCAAACATCAGGTATTTGAAATCTGTTTTATAATTTAGCTCATTGCGGAGGTAAATATTAATGGCAGGTGTAAACGAATGCAGCCAGGAAGTGAGTTCTGCATTATAGTCGGGCTCTTCACCAGCATCTTGTTTATCCATACCCCGGTAACGTGAATCCAGCCGACCCACTGTAAAACCTTTATCGCGCAATAATTCTTTCCAGAAAAAATTTGGCGGTACATTAAAATTATGCGCCAGTACAGATGTTGCCGAAAGACCTGAATAGCGCGCCATTTTTTCCGCAATGTATTTCCTTTTATCCCCGGGTAAAAAACCGCCCTTACTGATAGCAGGAATCAATTCATTGATGGTAAAATCTTCTACTTCCGGCAACATATCTGTGAGATCTTTTTTCATCAAATCTGCCGGAAGTACTTTATGATACCAGGCGGTTGCTGCAAAATAAGGAAGCCGTAACGCCGCATCAACAGGTCCGTTTCTTTCTATACCGAGTTCAGTAGGAGAAACTAGAATAACGCCGTTTAAATACATCCATTGCGCATTCTGCAATTCAAGCGCAAGGCCCGACACACGGGTAGTTCCATAGCTTTCACCAATTAAATATTTAGGAGATGCCCAACGGTTATTGCGTGTTACAAATGTATTCAGCCATCCCGCCAGGTATTTAATATCTGCATTTACGCCAAAAAATTTAGTGCCCGGTATATCTTTGCTAACGGCGTGGGAATAAGCTGTATTTACCGGGTTTACAAAAACAATATCTGCAACATCTAATATTGAATTAGGATTATCTTTTAAACCATATGGTTGTACCGGGTAGCCTTCGTCATCAATATTCAGCAGGCGCGGACCTGTGTATGCAATCTGCATCCAAACGGATGCGGAGCCCGGACCGCCATTAAATGAAATGATTAATGGCCTGCCTGCACGATCTTTTATATCGGAGCGCTCATAGTAAGTATAAAATAAGCCAGCGATGCATTTACCATCTTCATCCCAAACCGGCATGGTGCCAGTGGTGGCTTTATAATTTATATGCTGGCCTTTTATCGTGGCTTCATGTTCGGTAACAATGTTCCAGTCTGGGTTAAAGACAAGATTGGGGAGATTTACTTTATCAGGAATTGCATCCTTTGTTGCAGGAGCGGAAGTTGGGGGAACAGGCTTTTGCTGAGCCATTACCGGAACTACAAAAACGGACGCAATCAAAATAAAAATAAATGTCTTCTTCATGTATTGCCTTGTTTAAAATTGCAGAAAGTGTGGTACAGATCGTGTCACAGCGCTTAAAGATGTAATAAAATTTGTAAACAATCAAATTTAAAGTTTAGGCGGGAAGCAGACGTTGCCCGATGTGATTTTACATTTTAGTAAAACGAAAAGCTAAACGGAGCGTCTCTGTAATTAGCCGCACTATTAAAAAAAAGAAGCCAGGCTTTACTTGCTGAAGCGGTTGGCCACTGCGCATTCAATCTTGCACGTACAGCCCGCGATTCGTATCTAAGAAATAAAAAAATCTATTTTTTGAAAGCTTCCTGGAGCGGAACTATTTTATAGAGCAACAATATGACGCAACAATTCTGACAACGAAATGTTTATTTCATACAATAAAAATATTTTTTGTTGACCCTTTTTTTTATTCGCACTGTTTACTAACTTTATGATTCACCAAAAAAAAGGAGGTATTCATGCAATCTACAGATAAATCATTGAAGCCTTCGGTTATTATCGCGTAGCCGGGCTGTTCATAAAATATTCTGCCGACTTAATAAAAAGTTGGGGCCACTGACGAATGTTCAGTGGCTTTTTTATTTGTAATATGCAGGGCAAATATTGCCGTTCCAAATTCAACGGACTATAAGTGCAACAGGATTTCAACCATGCCTGCTATATTGTGCGCTTTGAACGCCTTTATATATTTGAGATACTTATCACGCTTAAATAAAATAGCGGAGGAATTTCCCCCGCTATTGATAATGTTGAACCGTATAAAATAAATGAATTAACTATTCAACCTTTCAACTTACATCAGATGCTGCCTTAATAATTAATTTATAATTTGAAACCTACTGTAAAACTTAATACACGGTATTTATTTAATTCGTCATCAGAGCTGCTTGTTCCAGACTGAAGTTTGGCAAGACCAAGACCATAGTTCACTGAAAATACAGCAAACTTTGATTGAATGCCAACAGTGCCATTCAAACCATAGTCGAATCTTCTCATTATATTATATCCTGAACCTTCTTCTGAACTTGTAAAAGGATCATCATTAGAAAATTTTATACTTTTTGAATTGCTGAACGAAACACCTCCCACCTGCCCTTCTAGCTTATTATTTCCTGCAATTCCAACAGCTACATATGGACCAGCTCCGAAAAAGAAACTTGACTGATCTCCTAACGGTAATTTGATAACAGCATTAACGGGAACTTCAATGTAGTACGGTCTCGTAGTTGCGCGGTACCAGTTACTGCCTGAGGTATTTCCAGATTCTAATTTTGCACCTTTGCCCGTGAAGAAGACGCCAGGCTGTATCGCAAAGAAAGAACCGATAGGTAAATCTGCCAGTAAGCCAACCTGGAAAGACGGCAACATTTTATTATTATCCAGGTCTCCATTTTTATTAATGGTAATATTAGACAGGTTGAGACCACCTTTAAGAAATAATGAGGGCTTTGGCGCGCTTTGCGCATAAGAAATAAAAGACGCCAGCAAGGCTACAGTAGTAAAAGTGAGGATTTTCTGTTTCATAATGCACAATTTTATTTAATGCACACTTTTCAAAAGGCTTGCCAATATCTTATTCCCAATCATCGCTTCCACAAAATAAAAAAACAACCCTACCAGGTTGCCTGATTGTATATAATAAGCACATTTATGACCACAATATTGCCATCAGATTGTAGAAAAATGACCCCTTTGGAGGATATTATGTTAACGGTATCATGCAGTGTAAGTGCTACCGCTTATAATGCAGCATCCACTCATATACATTCATATTGTTTTCTTTGTAGGTTGGGTCAAGTGCCTGTGTCCAGGCATCATGTCCGTAAGCTTTAAATACAGTTAACCTGGGTGTGATAGACGGACGATAACTATTTACCAGGTTAATAAAATCTGTTGCCACGTAAGATGGAATGGTTGGATCATCAGAATTATGAAAATCCCACAGGGCCAGGTTACCATGCGCAATTTGTTCAGCATTAAAATCTTTATCGTTCCCAAAAGATTCACCCGATATAGGCGCCACTGCTGCAAACATGGATGTATAAAGTCCCGCCATCTCAGTGGTAAGCACACCACCCATGCTTAAGCCGGATAAATATATTCTTGATGAATCTACCCGGTAATTTTTTACCGCGTAATGGATAAAAGACAGCACCATGGAATCTGGTGGATACGCGCGCATTTGCGGCGATAAAACAATAAAGGAAAAATTATTTCCATTTACGTTAAAATTTGCAGGAAATTTCTTTTCATTAATTTCCTTCGCAACACCATCGTTTAATACAAGTGGCAAATCTTTATCACCATCGCCTACTTGTCCGCCACCATGTAAAAAAATCAGGAGCGGATATTTTTTAGTCGTGACTGAATAATGAAAAGGTAATGCCTCATAATATCCACCAATATACTGGTTGATATTAACCGTTAATGGTTTTTGATATGGCGGACTGGTTTCAACAACATCATTAGGCGGAGGCGCAATTACAGCAGCATTGTTTTTTTTACAACTGCTGATTAACAGAACCATCAATGCAATCGGAATAAAACTTTTGATCAGGCTAATCATAACAGTTATATTAACGTTGGCTGGTTACAAATAATATGTAAATAGAAGCTGCTCCCAAATAGGAGACAGCCTCTATTTAGAGCGGGGATAATGTTTACGGTTTTATAAACGGACCAACAATAGCCAGTACCTGTGCTTTTGTCAGTGGTTCATCAAATGCTTCTGATGCGGCATCTGCAGAAATCGCAAATCCATTGATGTTTACGATGTTTATACCTGCCTGTACAGTTAGTTCTTCACCATCATAACTTGGTTGTACTGCAGCGCTGGCAATACCACTCATTTTTCCGGTGATCCATGGCTTAACGTTACCAACACCTGAACCATATGCTTTTCTAAGTCCGCGTATATGTGCAGCATGCCTTGCTTCCACTGAATGTATTTGTAATGCAGCAGTAAGATATGCGCCACCCTGTACAATTTCTGCCGCCCTTCCTTTGTATGCCCGTACGCCAGTGTCTTCAAATGTTTGCGCCACGGCTAAAAATGTTCCAAAACTTGAAAATACGTCTGCGAATGCTCCGCCTGCAGTAAAATCAAAATTTGGTTTGGCCACCGGTGTTCCGCCTGCGCCGCCGATAGCAGTTTTCAAAAATGCTACGTGTTCTGCCTCGTGCTTGGCAATTAATTTTATGCCTGTTAATGTATCGCCGGCCGGTATTAAACCTGATGCAGCTATCGCGTCAGCATAAAATTCTGCTTCCAGGTATTCAAGTGTTAATGCATAATTTAAAATATCAACAACTGTATCCAGTGTGCCTGTTGGACCGGCGTATGCTTTCTGAAACATAGAGCCCAATGCAAGTGGTACAGCAGCCAGTGCAATTTTACCGCTTATATTCGCGAAACTTCTCATGGCAGTTCTGCGCGTATCCAGTTTCCCGTATACTTCCGGATCAACTTTTTCAATTTCTTTTATAATGTTTTGTATGTTCATTTTGTTTTGATTTAATTGTAACGAATCGATTAAAAAATACAGTGAATGATTAGTTTATATTAAACAGGAAGGCTGCTGCCGTCGAGAATGGTCTTAATATATTTCTGTGCGATAGGCAATACAACAGACGGTGGATTAGAAACATCCAAGCCGTTTGCATCGATGATACTGTCATCAGCAAAACTATTCATGGATATCAGATCACGTATATATGACGCGTGACGTGCTTCCACAGAAACAATTTTACCAGCTAATACCAGGTAGTCTGCTGATTTAATCAGGTGGCCTGCACCGTTATAGGCAGATACGCCTAAATCTTCAAACGCTTTGGAAGTACCCAGTACACTTGTTCTTGATGTGAAGTCGATAGAGGTGAAATCAAATTCAAGTACGGGAATAGCAGCGCCCAGGGCGGTCAATGCATTTTTAAAGAATTCACGGTGGGCAATTTCATGATCACGTATGTCTGACAGCATAGCGGTTTCAAGGGCACTTATGTTTCCATAAGGCGTCGTGAGCACCTTCACATAAAATGCCGCTTCCAGTTGTTCCAGCGCGTATGCATAATTTAATATGCCGGCATCTCCGCTTCCAAGACTAACCGAGCCATCGGCTCCCCTTGCACCTGCATCACTATTTTGTTTTGTACAGGAAACCAGGAAGGCCGTCAGCGCGGCGCCTGCACCCGCATAACCAAGAAATTTTCTCCGTGACAGGCGTGCCATCTCTTTTTCAAGGGAGCCCGTTAACGTTTGTTCAGATTGAATTGTAGCCATTTTTGTTTGTTTAATTAGTTAAATAAATTTTTATCGCCTGCCGGAGCATTAGGAATTCACACTGGTTATTAACAGGAATGGATTAGAGATTTGAGAAAAAAATTGTCTTTAATATATACCATACACAGTACACATTAAATTCAACAGGTGAGGGCTTTGGCAGGAAAACTGTAAATATCGCAAGCGGGTGATTGCAATATTTTAATCTATATGGGACTATTAAAGGAATGAAGGCTTAATGGCGCTTAGAATTTTTCTGACCGTATTCACTTTCGATAAATCCAGCACAGATTTTTTACAACTACAGTGATATACGGGTCGTTTACTTAAATAGATTTCAAAATATAAAAAAAATATAATTTTTTTTGTGTAGAAAAAAATACTCAAAAATTGTCGCGAAAAAATATAACAATCATTGTGTGCCGGTATAATGCCAAACAAAAATTTTAGTTCTTTTTATTGTTATAACAAAGAAATCTGCTACTGGCTAATCCAAAATATTATTTCTTCCGTACATCTGGCATCCCCCTTTAGATAATACCCTGATCCTGCCCCTTAACTGAATTTTATTTTAAAATAATAGTTTATGAAGCGGATAACTCTAACTGTATTTATTATCAGTATTTTTTGCAATGCCTGGTCGCAGGCTCCTGTCAGCGCGCCAAATTATAATTATGCTTTGAAAGATTCATCTGCTTCCCTGAAGTTAAAAGATGAACCAAAGTTCTATGTGAATATCCATGGCGGCTATTCCATGGCGCTTGGATCAACCTTTAAATTCTACCCGGATGATATAAGCTCCATCGCAATGAAAATGGTTGACAATAATGTTGTCTCTAAAGATGTGACTGATAAAGCAACTAAAAAGGGGCTGGGAGAGGGCTTCAGGATAGGCGGGGGTATTTCATACGTGCTAAATGATTTCATAAACGTGGGACTGGACGTAGATTATTTCCGGAGCACTATTAGTAAAGTACGCGATTCATCTTTTAGCCAGCAATTCACGGCAGGCGCGCTTAACAGTCAATCTTATAATGAAAGGTTTACCATTTCATATGATGCAACCCTGTTAACATTTACGCCCAATATAACATTAAAGGCTATCTCCAGGCCCAAATGGTTTTTGTACAATAAAATAGGTGCCGTGATTACCATCCGGCCCAACAGTATTGAACATGATACCCGTCAATCGAATTATAAAATGAACTGGCAGGGTTTTACAAAAGATTCTGCTGCGTATACTGATACACGTTATGAGTGGGTCATTCAGAATCCATCCTTCGGTTTTAGTGGTGCCATCGGGGCGCAAATAAAATTAACGGAAAAGATCAGGGTGTTTTCAGAAATACAATTCTCTCATATTGTATTTGTCGTGAGCAGAAGAATGACCACCAGCTATAATGTAGATGGGCAGGAAATGATAAATAACCTGACTGTAAGTGAAAAGGAAATTGATTTTCGGAAAAATTTCCAAACGGATGGCTGGATACCCGACCCTAATAAACCAGATCAGGCTGTTACGCAACGTATACCCATTACTTATGTGGGTTTGCAGGCAGGACTGGTCTACAGATTTTAGCTTTTATAAAGATAACCGTGGTTTGGAATATCGCGGAATGTAAACTACCCGTGCCTGTTACAGCTAAGATGATCTTTTAAAAAACCAATAAAATAATCACTATGATTAAGCAGGTTCAACCAACATTTTCGTTTAACGACTTTGTCCGGCTACTTTTTCAAAACAGGAGACGTGCCGGCGTATATGGATTAACACTGATAATTATTTCGTTTAACCTGTGTCTTTTTTTGCCGGCTAATATGCATACCCCGTCGGCCGAACGGCTGGTAAACGTGGTTCAGCTGTGTTGTTTTGGCATCATGGGTATAGTTAATGTATGGTTTTTTTATAAACGCAATTTCCTGGCGGAATTATTTTTTTCGGAAGCAAAGCTGGCGTTTATTCTTTTGCTGTTTATACTTATTGGCCTGGTACTCTTTATTTATTATTATGTCACTGGTAACAACGGACTGATGATGGCGTTTGCAAGCAGCAGTGCGTTTCTTTTACCTTTTATTATTTACCAGGGATGGATGGAATATGTGGCAATCCCTGCAAAAAAGATGAATGCATGGCATTTGCCAGTTGTGGAAGCAGGTAATAACAATGCACCTTTATCTACTGCCAGTACCATGCAAATTCAACTTAAAATTTCCCGGAAAGAAAATGATACTGTTTGTAATATTTTTCCTGTAACGACTTCTGGCAAAGTGAAGCTGGGTAAAGTTTTCGAAAGATTTATTATTGAGCAGAATAACCAGGGTGTGAAATCCGAAATTGAAATAAAAAATAAAAAACAAGCGGCATTTGGCTGGCAATTTCAGGAAGAGAAATGGTACGGGCTTTACAGCAGAAGTCTTAATCCGTTAAGAAGTTTATTAGAAAACAATGTAAAACCAAATGCAAAAATTATTGTGACAAGAGTATAAAAGGCTGCTGGCACGATAGTTCGATAAAATACCAACCACATACATAAAGTTTTAAACGTACAGCTATGCAACAGAATAATTCAATAGAACGTAAAAAGCGTATACTCACTTTTGCGGGTCTGTATGCAGCGTCCATTATTCTAATGTTTTTTATTTTTTCCGCTTTTGGGTTTCATTTTTCATCTGGCAATCAAAAAGCAACTTTATTAACCAATGATCGCTCAGAATTGGCCGATAATGAAATTTTACAGGCAGACAGCTTGTTGCACTCAAAATTAGATCAGTTGCAGGCATCAGATGATGAATATAATTTATTGTTGGCCGACACGTCCGCAAGATCATTAAGAAACAATGCGGCGCTCATAATAAGTATGTATGAATCAGCTTTTAAAAAGGCTATCGACAGTGTTGATCAATTATCTATGAATTATAACGGGGATAAAGCAAGCATGTACAAGACGATGCTCAATTCTTTTAAATCAATCGCCGGCAACAGGCAGACGTTGAAAAATATACAGGCTTCTATGGTTTCCGGCAAAACGGTATTACCAGGCGGCTCGCTGGAAATTCTTCAATTGAAGAATCAGCTAAGCTTAAAAGAAAATGACCTGGCGCAGATGAGTGCACAAATAAAAACATTGCAGGGAAAAGATATTACGCCCCCAAAATCAGCTGGGACTGATGAAGCACAAAAAGGTGAAATTGATTTATTGAAAACGGCCTTCAATGATCAGCAAAAAGATTACCAGGCGGCACTGGAAAAATACAATCGCCTTAAAGCTGAAAACAACAGCCTGGCCACCCAGGTAGTTGAATTAAAAAAATCGGCCTCGGCCCAGGCGGAAAACTTAAATGCCAGCACTGCGGCAGAAAATAAAATAAATTCGCTGGAACAGAAAGTGCAGAATTTAAATGCAGATTTATATTTTGCAAAAGTAGACTGCAACTTATCAAGAGCAGATGCGCAGCAGATTATTTCTAACGCAAGACAGCGAAAAGAGTTGCTGTCGGAATCATTGGCGATGCTCAATAATCTTTCAGCTTCCGGTGATGCCAGTATACAAAAAAAGGCGAAAGATAAAATTGTTCGCCTTAATCATATTGCAACAACATTGCATGATTAAAATGAACAGTCCTTCTTTCGCCTTATAAATTAATTGAGAAAATACAAGATCAAGTAATTAAAAACGGTTACGGTTCCTGTCGTTACTGCCTCCGCTATAACCACCGCCGCCGCCGCTGCCTCCTCCTCCTCCTCTGTAACCGCCACCACCGCCACTATTACCACCGCCGCTGTATCCACCACCGCCGCCACCACCTCTATATCCGCCGCCACCGCCACTATTTCCACCACCGCCTCCGCGTTGTCCACCACCGCCGCCACCCGGACGGTCATCAGCTGCTTTTACAACCAATGGTTTTTTGCCCAACGAAATATCGTTGAGATTTTCGATAGCATCTTTGGCTTCAGCTTCTATGGGCATTTCCACAAAACCAAATCCCCTGCTTTTACCAGTTTCTTTATCAATGGCTACTTTAGCAGATTTAATCGTACCAAATTTTTCAAAGATTTCCATTAATTCATCATCGTCCAAATCATATGGAAGGCCAGCAACAAAAAGGTTCATAAAAAATATTTTAGTAAAAATAGTAACTTATTTTGTATTGCATCTAATATTAAGGGTTAAGTGGTAGCAAAATATGCCATATTCTATATTAAAATATTCTAAATATCAAATATGGCTTCTTTTCCTGCACCTAATTTTGATTCAGTACGTATATTTTCGCGGTAATTTTTCCCGGAGCTTTCTTTTCTCATGAGAAATTGGCCTCCAATACCAGCTATATTTGCAAAGCGCAGCCGGGGTAAACCAGTACCAGGGGAGCTTCATTTGTTTATAATTAAAAGTGTGCTATGCAGTCTTCCTTTAATGGCAAAACATCGGGTCAGCGGGGCCCCGATTATGATTTTTTAAATGGGGTTTTCGAGTGGGTATTTTACAGCCTGCCGCCAAGGGCCGATAATACATTCATCCGGAATATGTATGATTTTTATAAAACCCGTGGCGGCTTGAGTAAAAAACAGTTAGAAGCGTTATTAAAAACCATCAACGGTATACATGCGAAGCCCCCATTCAGCCCGGCTACGCTGGAGGCAATTATTAAAAAGAAGCGTTCCAAATTAAAATCGCCGCTGCCGCCGGCAACACCCATGTATAAAGAAGATTTGGATACGCGGGAAAAGTTGGAAAAAATTTTGTCCATTTCTCCCACACATAAAGCTGCTATTCTTTACATGAATAAATTAAGCCTGCATGAAATACTTACGCAAGCCGATAAAGACGCTATTAATAAATTTTTTGTATTGATTAATGCCGCTGCTGCAAAAAAGAAAATATAAAAGAGATTGCTGATTGCAGTGTTTCAGATTTGGTTATTTCAGATGACTACATCTATAAAAGAAATCTGAAAATCACGCTATCACCCATTAAAAAACAATGATCTCATCCGTGAACATAAATCCGCCTTTTACATTTGGGGCCACAATTCGTATGTAGCGTGTTGTCTTGTTTTTCAAATCAAAAGAAAATGATTTAAAAATAGTTTTAGGTTCATCAAACGGAATGGTGTTTACTTGTTTGTCGAATGATGTAAAATTTTTTCCATCAGTTGACACCAGTACTTCTACATAAGAAGGCAAAAAAACACCGGGTCCGGGTTGCTGCATAAAGCGAATAGATAAACTATTCAACGCCTGCACTGATTCCATATCCAGTGTTACGTCAAAATCTTTCAGGTAGCCCAGCCATTGTTTATCTCCATACGTTAAAGAACCTTCTATACCATTTGTAAGTGTTGAATCTTTTTGCGCCGGATAAGAATCACTCCAAAGATTATTAAACGTTACTTTTTTACCAATCGCTTTATGGTAGTTGGTCGTAAATGTTGAGGGCTCTCCAATCATAGTGCCCGCTTTAAAAATAGCTGCTGTAATAATTGTTTTATTGCTGGTATAAAAAGGCTGATTAAAAATGGGCGATGACGGCCCTGGTATGCTGTTATCGGTTGTATAATGTATTTCAGGTTTGTATTGCTCACTTATAAAGCTTACCAGATCCTGTTTCTTATCATAATCAGGTTGAACATGTAATGTAAGCAGGCCTGATGGACGATAGTAGTTGACGCCTAGTCTTTGCAGCAGAAGATAATGCGCTTGTAATCTCGATTGAAAATTATCGAAATTCTTTTTTCCTTTATCGGACCAGGCCGTTTCAGACAACGCAATAGCACGGGGATACACCATATATTCAACCTGGTAGGTGGTGGGCATGTATTCAGTCCATACACAAGCTTCCGTGCCGATATAATATTTTTTCTTTGCGGGATTCAATTCAGCGGGTACCGGTTCATAATTATATATTCTTTGAATCGGTAAATAACCGCCAATAGCTTCCGGCTGCGTATTAGGATCGCTCTGGTAAGCGTCCAGGTAATATGCGTTGGGCGTCATAATTACATCATGATCCTGTTCCGCTGCTTCAATGCCATTTTTTTCGCTTCGCCAGTTCATAACCGTTGCGCCAGGTGCAAGACCGCCTTCCAGTATTTCATCCCAGCCTAATAGTTTTCTATTGTGCGCATTCAGAAATTTCTGTATTCTTTTAATGAGATAACTCTGCAGCTCATGTTCGGTTGAAAGACCCATATCTTTTTTTCTTTGCTGGCATTTAGGACAGTTCTTCCATGCAGCAGTGCTGGCTTCATCTCCGCCAACATGAATATACACCGATGGGAAAATAGCCATCACCTCTGTAAGCACATCCTCCAAAAAAGTAAATGTTTCATCATTGCCAATGCAAAATTCCGAGTTTGTATAAGCGATGCCTGAACAGGATAATTGCGGATACACCGCCAGCACTTCTTCCGAGTGGCCTGGCATTTCAATTTCAGGAATAACAGTAATGCCCCGCTGTGCTGCATACGCTACAATTTCCTTTGCATCTTCCTGTGTATAAAATCCGCCGTATGCACCAGGGTCACCTTCAGCGGAATATTTCTTTCCATTTTTCCACCAGCTTTTCCAATCGCTGTGCGTGCGAAATGCAGCTACCTGTGTAAGCAACGGATATTTTTTTATTTGCAAACGCCAGCCTGCGCCATCAACCAGATGCCAGTGAAAAGTATTGTATTTATACAGCGCCATCAGGTCGATATATTTTTTAATAAAACTTACCGGGTAAAAATTTCTTGATACATCCAGTTGCAGACCACGGTAAGCAAAACGTGGCTTATCGGTAATAGAAGCGCAGGGGATTTTTTGCATATCGGGTTGCAATAACCTCAATTGAAGCAACGTAAAAATGCCTTTCAGCATACCCGCAGTAGTTTGTGCAGTAATGCTTACAGTGCCAGTTTGTATACTAAGCTTATAGCCTTCACCGCCGAATGAATCTTTGGGGTTTGCGGTTGTAAATATTATTTTATTACCGGTGCTTTTGACAGAAGATTTGGAAAGCAGTACAGGTTGTTTCACAATTCCTAATTGCATCGCTAATAAAGCAGCAGGCCCATGAAAAGATACAGGCGCAGTTATGATTGTTTTGGATGATAAGATAAATGCGCCATCTTTTTCCTGAACGGATACTGGTGCAGGTATTAATGCTGATGCACCAGTTTGCGCATTGTCAAAAAAGAATGCCAGGCAACCTGTAAGAACCAGTGCAGTTATTTTCATAGTGGCAAAGTACTTAAAATATCTTTACCATATCCAATGATTAACACCCTGTTACGTTTAGTATCCCGCACAAAGAATATTATTAAAGATTAATAACCGGTGTGATGGTATTATTTCACATTGACTTATTTTTACAAAAAATTGTTCATGGGTATTTCAGATAAATTAGCACAAATGAAAAATGAAAAAGCAGAAGCCAATTTAAAGGCAGGCCAGGATTTTTTAGAAGCCAATAAAAAAAATGATGGGGTAGTGGCTTTACCCAGCGGCCTCCAATACCAGGTTCTTACAGAGGGAACTGGCGCGAAGCCAGGCGCAACAGACAAGGTTACTTGTCATTACCACGGCACGTTGATCGACGGAACTGTTTTTGATAGTTCGGTGCAACGGGGGCAGCCTGCAACATTTCCGCTAGACCGTGTAATTTCCGGATGGACGGAAGGGTTGCAACTCATGCAAACCGGCAGCAAATGGCGTTTCTTTATTCCCCCAAATTTAGGTTATGGCGACCGGCAGGTTAGTGGGCAAATAGGACCTAACAGCACGTTGATATTTGATGTAGAATTGTTGAGCGTTTCATAACTATGTATGTTCTTTACAGGCGTAACAGTTGTTGCGCGGGTATTGGCGTTGCAAGATGTAGCGTTGGCCCATTAACGCCGGGTATCTCCCGGCGTTAATGGGTTCGCTGAGATTCACTCATTTTTCAATTTCCCAATTGATTTATACAGCTCCCGGAAACAATACCATTCTGTTTTATTGCCCCGTGCAGTATCAATTTTATTTTCGTAAAAACCTTTCAGAAAATTACTGTTGCTCGTCCAAACTGTTTGCATCATTCCCTGGAATCTCGGTTTCATATTACCGGTAGATTCGTTTCTACATGCAATAATGTCCTCCAGCTGCTTGTTGGCGATCATTGCATTGCGCCACGGACATGTAATTACGTTAAAACCTTTCATCGCAAAATAGACCGGCGTTTTATCCGCACGTTCATAGTGCCAGTCGCAAATCATTATATCTTTTGGTATCAAATCAATCGCCGGCCAGGTATTATTTTTACTGGCTTCCCACATGCCCAGGCCAGTTGAATTACCGTCCAGTAAACGGTCACCCCAGATCCACAATTCTTTTTTTGATGCTGCAAGATGATCCCGCAATGCAGTTACTTCGCCCGCATACAAAACCGCTTTATCTTTGCCAGCACAACGGGGACATTTGGAATCGCCTATATAAAACACTTCATCCATGCCCGCGTGAAAAGCGTCCGATTCACAAACAGCACAAATTTCATCTATCAAAGAAAAAACAATGGCATGCAGCTCCGGGTGCAGCGGGCAATAACTTCGGCAATACAAGCTATCCTCATTTGGCCACTGATATTTTGCCGGCATTATTACGCCAGGCGTTTCATCCAGCTGCGGATATTTTTTTAAAAGACTGTATGTTTTATTTCCCCACGATTGATGTCCCAATAAATTCACCTGTGGTATCAATCTTATCTTGTTTGTTTTGCAGGCTGCAACAATTTTCTTTACATCATCTTTTGAAAGTGCAATACTGTCGCTTAATTCAGGATGACTGGTATATTGATAATTAAAATCTACCCGCAATACCAAAACATTTACGCCGCGTGGTGCTAAATCTTTATTAATGAAATGTACAAATGAATCAACCGTACGCGGCAACGGCGCCACAATGCAAAATCCACGAACCGGTATTGAGTTGTCTGCATATTTTACCGGCTGACTTGTTTTACAGGAATTTATAATGACTGTGATAATTATAAAGGCGAAAAGATTTTTTTTCATGACAGTGCTGGCATTTGTAATGTATGTTATATGTTACGGATACAATAGATATTTTTGCCTCATTATTTTATACTTACTGAGACCAGGTTCCCAGCTTTTGCGGATATCTGCTTCTGATACACCTGCAATAATTTGTTCTTTAAATTGGGCACTCCCTGCCAGCTTATTAATATTGCCCATTTCTTTGCTCTGTGTGTAGTCGAAGAATTTTTCTTTATAAGGATATGCTTTGTATAATTCCATCATCCACTGCAAATTGATCTTTTTCTTTTTTATCAGTTCACCAATATCATATTTGCGCAAATCAATACCGTAGCAAACCTGGTTCATATGTTGCGGGGTTTCACTCATTCCTTTAATACTCACCGGCGTAAAATTAAAATCATATTTATCTTTAAGATCAGGGTTGCCCAGTACGGTAAATGGAAAATAAGTCCCGCGTCCCAGGTTTAAAACTGTTCCTTCAAAAAGACAAATGGAAGGATACAACATAACGGATTGCTGTGTATTAAGATTAGGCGATGGCTTTACCGGTAATTCATAATACATATCATGTGTGTAATGGGCAATGGGAACAATTTTTAATTTGCATTTTATCTTATTGGTTAGCCAGCCTTCTCCATTGACCATTTGTGCGAATTCCGCAATGGTCAGACCGTGCGTGATGGGTATCGGAAACATGCCAATGCCAGATTTGAGGGCCATGTCCAGCACAGGGCCATCAATGAAGTATCCATTGGGGTTGGGCCTGTCCAGTATCAATAATTCTTTATTATTTTCAGCACAGGCTTCCATGATACGGGCCAGTACGTTTATATTGGTATAGAAACGACAGCCCACATCCTGCACGTCAAATATCATAACGTCTATGTCTGCTAAATCTTCTTTTGAGGGTTTTGATTTAGGTCCGTATAATGAAATAATGGGAATGCCGGTGGCAGAATCTTTTTCATCTACCACCTTTGCACCTGCGCTTGCATTGCCGCGAAAACCATGTTCGGGACCGAATACTTTAACAATGTTTATACCTACCGACTGCAGACTATCCACCAAATGTTTTTTACCAATGATGGTGGTAGGATTTGCCAGCACGGCTACTCTTTTACCTTTTAAGTACGGAAGATATTTTTCGGTTTGATCTGCACCTGTAATAATCTTATCTTTTTTAATTTCTTTTCCCGGTTGAATGATTCCAATTTCTTCAGCATAATTATTTACCGGGAAAAAATGTGTCACTAACATAACAGGTGTAAGCAAAAAAAAGCAAATTGATAATATCTTCATGTATACTTGATTTGGAATGATAAAGATACAAGCTTCAGGGAAAACGGTATACTAAAATATGGAGGAAATACTTGCGAAAATACTAACTTGAAGATATGAATATTGATACGCTTACATACCGGAATGATGTCGGTAAAATTGCACAGAAACTCCCTGCGGTAGTTGCGGCTACTTCTTATGGCACCCCGGCTTTTAAAGCGGATAAAAAATTAATGGCCCGGTTGAAAGAAGATGGAAAAACACTTGTTGTATATAGCCCTGACAGGGACAGCTGGATGAAGAAAAATCCGTTGACATTTTTTATTACTGATCATTACAAAGATTATCCAATGATGCTGATTGACCTGGTTACTGTAAAGAAAAAAGATCTGGAAATATTATTGCGGACGTCATGGAAAATGCGGGCTTCCGCAAAAATGCTCAGGGAAATGAAGTGATAATAGCTGCGGTTAAACGGGTGCATTTAAAATTGTCACTGCATTTTTTTACCTCACCCCTTTTAATCCCCTCTCCAGCTATGCTGTAGAGGGGAAAAGCGGAACGACAATTTTAAATGCACCCGGTTAAACGATAACCTGCCTTTTTGTTTCCATTTGCATATCTTTAAAATTATTTTTATCCTGCAAACTAATTTTATGAGGTTATTGTTTGGCTTTGCCTGTTTTTTTATTTTGGCTTTATCCTGTAATAACAATGAGGTGAAAACGGCCACTGTTCAAAATGGTGATGGAACCTTTGATTCTGTTGCAAATGCTTATTTAAAAGGGTATCTTGATTGGCGGCCTTTGACCGCTGTCTCGCTCGGGATGCATGAATACGACGGAAAAGTGTCTGACTACAGTAAACCTTCACTTGATAAAGAATTACAGCGGCTAAAAGCGTACGATCAGAAACTGGATGCTATTGACAGCGCGTCGTTGAGCACAAAAATGTTTTATGACCTGCGCATATTACGAAATGCGGTGAAAAATGAAATAACCAATTTTGATGACCTTAAATTGTATTCCATTAACCCGATGACGTATGCAGGGCTGATTGACCCAAACCTTTATTTAAAACGCAATTACGCCCCGTTGGAAGAGCGGCTGCAGTATCTTATCGCTACGGAAAAACAAATTCCTGCATTGTTTGCCGCTGCTAAAACCAACCTGGCAGACAGCATTCCAAAGCCGTACATAGAAACGGCTATTTCTATTTGCGAAGGCAATGCAGGCTTTATGAAAGGCGATTTACTGGTTGCCCTGAAAGATGTAAAAAATGATTCGCTGATGGCAACATTCAAAAAGGTGAATGATAGCGCAATTGCCAGCATTCATGCATTTATCGCCTGGCTGCAAAAGGAAAAAATGCCCAAAAGCAACAATCATTACGCAATAGGAGAGCAGAACTACAAAAATATGTTGTTGTATAGTGAGGATCTGTCTGTTTCGCCGGAGCGAATACTTGAACTGGGTTTGGCCGAGCTGAAAAAAGAACAGGATCGTTTTAATACTGCTGCGAAAATTATTGATCCTTCAAAAAAACCGATTGATGTATTTCACGCCATGCAAAAAGAACACCCGGTAGCTGATAGCCTTATTCCGACGGCAAAAAAACATCTTGAAATGATAAGGCAATATCTTATCGACAAAAATATTATTACCATGCCATCGGAAGTAAGGGTCCAGGTAAAAGAAACCCCGCAATATGCAAGGGCTACCAGTACCGCGTCTATGGATGTTGCCGGACCGTTTGAAAAAGCGACAGAATCTTATTACTACATAACGCCGGTTGACCCAACATGGACCGAAAAGCAGAAAAGCGATTGGTTGTCGCAGTTTGATTATTATTCAACCGATAATATTTCTGTTCATGAAGCGTATCCTGGTCATTATACACAGTTCCTGCACCTCAATGCATCCAGTGCTACCAAACTTGAAAAAATATTTAATAGTTATGCGTTTGTTGAGGGCTGGGCGCACTACTGTGAAATAATGATGGTGGAAGAAGGATTTGGCAATAGCACCGATAGGATAAAAGCAGCAAAATATAGAATGGCGCAATCGGCCGATGCATTGTTGCGTATTTGCCGGTTATGTGTATCCGTAAAAATGCATTGCCAGGGAATGACCATTGAGGAAGGAACGAAGTTTTTAATGGATAACTGGTACCAGGGACAAAAACCTGCTTACCAGGAAGCATTACGTGGCAGCTTTGATCCCGGTTATCTTTTTTATACAATAGGTAAACTGGAAATATTAAAGCTTCGGGAAGATTATAAAAAACAAGAAGGCAGTAATTACTCGCTCAAAAAATTTAATGATGCAATGACTGACAATGGCATGCCGCCGGTTGGTTTGTTGCGGGAGATTTTATTGAAAGATAAAAATAGCTGGAAAGATGTTTTGTAGAATAAATTTTTGCTGAACGCTTGCAGAGATGTATGATTTCTTTATTTTGAAGCATGACAGATCCGAGTGACTGGCATTAAAGGAATTTCCGCTGGAGAAGCTGTTATAATTTTTGCAGCTTAACTAAATATTGCCCGTTTTCATCTTCCGTAATAAATTCATCCCGCCATCCCTCCGATGCAGCAATGGCAGATAATGTGAAGCGATCAATATAAAGCCAGTTAAACCAATCCGTTTTTTTTGCTTTGTATTGATAACGGTAGGCAATTTCACCATAATAATTTTTCAGATCCGGAAAATGATTTTTGTATACATAAGCAACATCAGAAGAATCAAATATTAAATGGCCGCCCGGCGCTAATAATTTTGTAGCGTGCTGCAAAAATATACGAAGGTTTGATAGTGTTCCGGTTAAACCAATTCCATTCATTAACAAAAGCAATGTATCGTATTGTTGTTCATTGTAAGAAAATACGTCCTGCTGAATAATTTTTTGCACGCCGCGTGCCTGCATCACGCCGCATGCCAGCGCAGATCTCTCCAGTGCCGTAATATCGTGCTGCTGGTCCTGCAGCCAAAGCGCATGGCTTCCCGCGCCCGCGCCAATATCGAGTATGCTGCCGTGACACATTTCTAATGCAGTATGTTCCAATGCAGGCATGGTACTAAAATTCCTGAAATAGGCGGCCACCGGCATTTCTTCTTTAGGGCCGTATTTGTTGTGTATCCAAAGTTTTGCAGGCATATTGGTGTAATAATAATCAGCTATTGCCTGTCCAAAAGGATCATCCGTCATGGCATGAAAATAATACATTCTTACGAGGTACATCATTTTGCGCTGCAGGCGCGACGCTGTAATCAGGATGCAACCTGTCTTTCCCAAATAATAAAATCCTGGTTGTACCAATGATTTTTAATGGTGGCTATTTGCGAATAACCAGTAGCAGTTAATAAGTGAATGGCAGATTGATTGCTGGTCCGGCAATCACACCAAATTTTATGACACTTTCTTTCAATAACTGTTTCTTCCAGCTTTTGTAAAAGTTGTTTTGTAATTCTGGCGCCACGAAATTCCTTTACAACCCCAAACCATTCCAGCCAGATGGTATAATCATCAAACCTGCTAAAGCAAAAGCCGGCAATTTCATTTTCTGTATGGGCAATGATAACGGAATATGGATCTTCTTTTATTTTTTCTGATAGTGCATGGGCATTGTATCTCTCAGTCTCATGATTCTTCGCGAGGTCATTATAGTAGGGGATATCATCAATCAATCTTTTAACGGCTTTTGAAAGTCCGGGAGCGTCCTGCATTGTTGCAAATCGTAACAATGGTGGGTTATTCATGGTTAAAAAAAGAATAATCAATGATGAATAAATATTTTGGCAGAAGACACATTATTCTTTTACAGGTTTTTCTATTTTCCGCGTACCACGGTACAATTCATATTCCAGCAGGCGG